>NZ_JACAGG010000015.1:0-67651 GCF_030324375.1 Empedobacter sp. R132-2 | reverse complement strand
CCAACTCAAAGATAATTTGAGATCCGAAATTTACGCGCTTTTTTTACGCTTTCTTTTAACGTTTAGGACGCTAATGATCTAAAAATTAAAAATTATTCTAATATTTTAAAATATATTTTCTTAGATTATCATTTTATTAAATGGGAAGAACTTACTGTTGAAGAGTTTATCAATGCAATTTTAATTACAAATTGTAAACATCTTTTTGATAACAATTCACCTAAAACTCAATATCAAGTTTATTTAATTGTAGGAAGTATTATTTTGGACAGAATAGGTTGTCCAGTTTATGACATACAACCATACGCAAGTATTACGAGAAATTTGCGAATTGACTAAATAAAAAAAATCAGAGAACTATTCCTCTGATTTCTTATTTGCTGTTCGTGGATTTTGACGCTCCTCGCCTTCTTTCAATTCTCCTCGACGTATTCTATTTTTGTCCGAATCTTTATCATCATTTGGTAAAGAAACGGGTTGATTTGCCTCTCCTAAAACCCATGTTTCGGTCGCATCCCACATCGCTCTAATTTTGATTGGCTCTGGATACAAATAAATTGGTTCGGGTTGTTTACCTGATAAATAATCACCTGTATCCCATTTTCCATTTTCGTTTTCATCAACCAATAAGCGGAACAAATATTCTCCTGGCTCAATAAAGTTGAACTCAAAATAGTTTTTATTTGCTGGATTATAGATTTCTTCAATCACTGTAAAATCTTTATCAGTCTTTAAAAACTGTAAAATAAATGGTTTGGATGGTGTATTTTGAAGCGTTAATTTCAAATGTCCGAAATCGCCTCGTGTTCCCATTTTTATAGGATATGCAAGTGTATCATTCTTCTCTCCCAACACATCTGTCAATGCATTTGGATAGAGATTTACTTCAAATTTTTCATCTAAATTTTTCTCAAAAGCAAAATTCAAGTTCTGTGCATTCACTGTATCAATCGAAACTTTGAATGGAATTGAAACTGTATCCTTAAACACATAAATTTTAGATAAATCTAATGATTTTATTGGCGCATTTGCCTGAATTTTAAACGGTTTATTTGGTGCTAATTTTTGATCATTTAATGCTTTAAATTCTAATTTTCGTTCTGTATTCGATTTTGAATATAATGCACTTACTTCATCAATTTGATCTTTATGTTGAACCTTGAAATTCAATTTTGCACTTCTTCCTGTAATGGTATCAACCTTTGGATTGAACCAAAAATTAATCGAATCTTGTTTTGGAAACTTCTGAATATAAGCCGTTTTAAATTCTTTTCCTACCGGTGTTATCGTAACATCATCCGTTGAACCTGTCGTTTTAAAAACAATTAAACCTTCTTGTTTAAAACTCGCTTCAGGTTTACGATAAGCTGGTTTTTGATTGAATAAATTCAAGTTGATTTGTTGATTCGAATTCAGCTCAATTGGTTCGTTATGAAAAGCCAAACGCTCTTTCCCATAATCGTACATCACATTTTCTACCTTATCCTCGAAAGCAATTAATTTATATTTGCCCGAAGCCAAATAATTTAATTGATATTCTCCTTTATCATTGGCTCTCGCAATGTAATATGGTTTCTTTTGCAGAATGATACTGTCTTTGTATGCACTATCAACTTTATATAGCCCGACCAATATCTTTTCTGGCCCTTTGAAATCATAGGACGAATTTACACGACCTGTTACCTTCAACGAATCAATAAAACTACCTGTCGAAAAAACATATTGAAAATTGGACAACTTATTATTTTCGTTAAAATCTTGAATCGCATCACCAAAATTGAAACTATACGTCGTATTTGGTAACAATGGTTCTTGAAATTTAATCGAAATATATTTCTTCGCTAAAGCTTGCGGCGTCACAATTGGGGGAATCTGAAACGATGGCGAAACAACCACATTTTTGCTGTATTCTTTCAGAAGAACGTATTCATCAAAGTTGATTGTAGCCTCTTGCAAATTAAGATCTACATTCGTAGCCAATGTATCTGGATCAGCTTTTAGGAAAACTGGCGGAGTTTCATCTTTAGGTCCTCCCGTTGGTGAACCTTGTCTTGCACAAGAAATAACCGTCAAAATGGTTAACATCAAAAGCGAAAAACGTGTCGTCTTATTCATGGGCGCAAGTTAAGAAAAAGCTTGTTATTAAGCACAAGCAATGGTAATTACACTTATCTTAAAATTTTCTGAAAGATTAAACTTTTTTATTGCCGATGCAATTGTTGCACCAGTTGTTAACACATCATCAATCAAAATATAATGTCCAGGCTTAAGATTTGGATTGATTTCAAACGCATCTTTCAAGTTATCCAATCGGTGTTTTTTGTCTTCATTTACTTGAGATGAATTGTATTTAGTTCGGATTAATCCATCCGAAAAATAATTTATCTGGTTGATTTCTGCCAACGTTCGTGCAAAATTTTCTACTTGATTGTAGCCTCTTGTTTTCAATCGTTTTGAATGCAATGGAATCGGAATAATTCCGTCATAATCACTCAAATCAAACTTAATCATCTGCGCTAAATCAATTCCAATTTCTGGGCGATTTCTATATTTCATTTCATGTAAAATAGCTTGCGTGGTGTTATGATGTTTAAATTCTAACAAAGAAAAAGCGTTTTCAACTTCGCAAAAATTTCTCAATTTATCATAAGCTCGATTATTTTGATCGAAATTAAAATGTGTGAAAACGAGTTTTGTTGAACACGAAACACACAGAAATTGCGAAGCTTGAATGACGTCTTGGCAATCCAAACAACGCATCGGAAAAAATAAATCAACCAAAGAATTTACGATTGTTTTGATTTCCATTACCTTTGCAAATTAAAGTTTAGTACTAAATTTAATGAAAATCATTCGACTTACAAAAGCTTTTACGTTCGAAACTGCACATGCTTTGCATGGTTATGACGGAAAGTGTAAAAATATACATGGGCATTCGTACAAATTATTTGTAACTGTGAAAGGAACACCTTCTGAAGACACAACCGATGTGAAACTTGGAATGGTGATGGATTTTGGGGATTTGAAAAAAATTGTGAACAAAGAAATTGTTGATCTTTTTGATCACGCTATTTTATTGAACGAAAATTCACCTCACAAAATATTAGGTGAAAAATTATTAGCAGAAGGACACAATGTTGTTTTTACAGATTATCAACCGTCTGCTGAAAACATGATTTTGTGGATTGTGGATAAAATCAAACCTCTTTTACCAGCGAATATCGATTTGGTTGCTTTGAAATTACACGAAACTGAAAATTCTTATGCAGAATGGTTAGCGGAGGACAACCAATAAACATTCAGTTAGAACCTGGTAAAAAAGCCTATTTTTCTTCGGATCATCATTTTGGTGCTCCGAATGAAAAAGATAGTTTGGTGCGCGAAAAATTGTTTGTAAAATGGCTTGACGAAATAAAAGACGATTGTGGTGTTTTGTTTTTGATTGGCGATTTATTCGATTTTTGGTTCGAATATAAACATGTTGTTCCAAAAGGATTTGTGCGTGTTTTAGGAAAATTAGCCGAAATTTCTGATCGCGGAATTCCAATTTATTTCTTTGTTGGAAACCATGATTTATGGATGAAAGATTATTTGGAAGAACAAATAAACGCAATTGTTTTTCGAGATAAGCAGGATTTTATCATCAATGGAAAAGAATTTTTTATTGTACATGGAGATGGAAAAGGACCTGGTGATAAAGGCTACAAACGCATGAAAAAGGTTTTTACAAACAAAGTTTGTCAATTCCTTTTTTATCTACTTCATCCCGATTTGGCAATGTGGTTGGGAATTACAGCTTCGCGAAAAAATAAAATGATTTCAGGAGACGAAGATGTTAATTTCTTAGGCGTTGACAACGAATGGTTAATCATGTATAGCCGCAAGCAATTGCATCGAAAATACTTCGATTATCTAGTTTACGGACATCGACATTTACCAATGGAAATTGCTATAGGCAAAGCACGTCACATCAATCTTGGCGATTGGATTAACTACTTTACTTATGGTGTTTTTGATGGAAAAGAATTCGAATTAAAAACTTACCTCCGTAATCAAGGAGAAGAATCTCGGGATTCTATCATAAAAATTATAAATTAGCAAGCAAATCATAAAAACCCAAAGAAATGCCTCTTTTAGCCATTCTATTTTGGGTTTGCTTTCGCTAAAATATCTTGTTAACATTAACATAATGCTAAAACCTAAGAAGGCAAGATAAGCATCGTTATTTCCTCCGTAAAGAATATACGTAATCAGCATTGTTCCAAACATAAAATGCATCAACAAAAAGATACGTTTCTTTTGTGCTGTCAATTTATTCACATTCTTGAAATGATTGATAATTGAATAAATTAGAATAATTGCAATTGGAACTAAAAACAATTGTTTCCATTCGAAATGTACCATTGTAAACATTAATTGTTCTTTATAAAAATCGAACATAAAGTAATAATCGAGCAGAAAACTAACTTGAGCAACGATTAATATTGGCAAAAGAAATCCTAAAAAACCAAGAATAGGAATTTTTGGCTCTACCACTCTTAAAGTCAAGAAGTAAGTAAAAACTACAATTCCTAAAAAAATAAGTGGTGGACTTAATAAAATTGCAAAACTTATAAAAACGCCAATATCAAAAGCGTTATATGTATCATTTTTTTCGGACTCAAAATAGAGTAATTTAATCGTAACATAAGTAACAAGTAACAAACTACCAGCAATGCGATAATCGGATAAACCAGTTACAAAAGGCATTATCCATAAAATATAAATGAAAGTCGGATAAGAAGATCTGCTAATTAAATCATTTGTATTATCAGTATATCCAACTAAAGCTATAGTTAAAAACGTTAGGATTACGCCTAATTTTTCTAAATTACTCAGATCAATACTGTTAAAATTAGTAACTCCAAGTAACGTAAACAACACAATGATAAAAATCTGTATAAAAAAATTCCTTTTGTCAAGTAGATTAACCAACATTTTATTAACTTTGATGCAAATTAAGCAATAAACTAGAATATGGGAGTTATAACTGATTTATTTTTTGCGATTGGTGATATTTTCAAATGGACTTTTGAAAACTTATTATCTCCAATTGGTGTTATCTTTGGATGGTTATTTACATTCATCGGATGCGCATTGATGGGATGGTGGTTATATAAAATCGCTAGCTTTGGAACCGAAAATGAAAAAAGATACGAAAGATAATTTATCTTATATTGTATAAAATATATTTTCGAATTAATTCGAGAAACCTCTTATAAATTTTATAAGAGGTTTTTTTATCTTTTATATAGCATTTTTATCTCCTTTTATTATTAAACCTATCGTTTGATAAATAATCTGTAAATCTAAAAGAAGTGACCAATTACGTACGTAAAAGATATCCGTTCGTATACGATCTTCCATATCTTTATCACAATCTATAGCTCCACGATAACCTTTTACTTGTGCTAAACCTGTAATACCTGGTTTGACATAATTTCTAAGATTATATTTTCTTATAATTTCACTGTAATGTATATCTTGTGATATCATGTGTGGCCGTGGACCTACAATAGACATATCTCCGTTCAGTACATTAAAAAATTGCGGCAATTCATCTAAACTTGCTTTACGAAGAAACTTTCCAATTTTTGTAATTCTATTATCGTTAACTACTGTAGCTTTAATGGAATTTGTTCCATCATTACGCATTGTTCTAAATTTATAGCAGTCAAACTCTACTCCATTGATTCCTCTTCTCTTTTGTTTAAAAAATATTGGCCCTTTCGAATCTAACCTAATTAAAATTGCAATTATCGGAAACAACCAACTCATTATAAAAATTAAAACAAAACAAGAAATGATAACATCAAATAAGGATTTGATCAATTTATTTTCCGCTTTTTCTAGAGGAAATTTTTTAAATCTAAAAATTGGTAAAGTATCAATGTATACAACATCTAAACTTATTAATTCCGTGTTCAACGAATAAGGTATATAGCTTACTTTTATATGATGATCTTCGCAAAAGTTAACAATACTTTGTTCTTGTAATGATATAGGTAATCCTAATTGAGATATAAATATTTCTTTAACTTTATTTGATAATAAAACTGTTTCTAATGAATCATTATCAATAATATTATTTGTTTTGATAATTCTATAGCCATAATGTTTTCTATTCTCTATAATCGATTTAAAACGTGGAGTATTACTATTCTCTCCCAAAACAATAACATTCTTCACATCATTCCCTCTTTGAAAATTGTATCTACTCATAAAAAACACTAGTAATCGTGTAAAGATTAGATAAACAAATAAAATGGTAACAAAATAAACAATTAATTGATTCGCTAATAGCTCCTCTTTTTTTATTCCAGAAATTGTAAAAATAATCAAAGAAAAGAAAAATGTTTGCAACACTATTTTTCGAAGAATTTCTCTAAGAAAATTGACTCTTTTTATAGAATAGAGTTTTACATAATCTGCAATAACAAACCAAGCGATTAATAATAGTAAAATTGCTTTGTAATGAGCATCGAGTAATTCAGAAAAATAAGGAAGTCTAGCTAACTTAGTATGATAAAAATATTGGTATTGATTACAAATAAAAAAAAGTAAACCAAAAATAATAATCAATGCATCTAAAATATAGAATCCTATTTTTATTGAAAAATTAAATTTATTAAGATTACCCATTATAAAATTTACGTTATACTTTTTTTATTTTTGATTCTACGAAATCTCTCATTTTTTTCTCGAAAACTTCATGAGAAAAACTTAATGCATGATTCCTTATTAAAGTCTGATCAAATTGAAGTTCTTCGAACTCATTTATTGCAAAATTTAAACTTTCTTCAGTTTGTTCATCAAAAAAAACACCTGTTTGTTTATCTATTACAGTTTCCACAACACCTCCTTTCGCAAAAGCAATAACTGGTGTACCACAAGCTTGCGCTTCTAATGGAGCTATTCCAAACCCCTCTATACCAACTTGTATAAAAGCTTTTGCCTTACAGATATATTCGCCTACTAACTTCGACTCTAAAAAACCAAAAAAATGGATATTATCTGAGGTCGATAGCCTTACTAGGTCATCTAACTTTTCTCCATCTCCAATAACTATTAACTTCTTTTTGTTTTGATTAAATGCTTTTATAACAACATCAAATCTTTTTATTGAAGCCATTCTACCTACAATAACGTAATAATCTGACTTATGTTTTACAAGTTCAAAATTTTCGAAATTAACGGGTGGATAAATTACAATAGACTCTCTATTATATGTTTTTTTTACCCATTGTTGAACAAACTTAGAGTTAGAAATTATATAATCAGGTTTCTGAGCTTGTTTAATATCAATTTTTCTAAGAATTAATAATAATGGATAGAATAGATATTTACTTTTACCAAAGTATAGGTCTATTTCGTCCCAGATATAATTTGAATTTCTCGCCTGAAAATAACTTATATGAATTTGGTCTTTTCGAGATTTTGTAACGCCTTTCGCTATAGAATGAGAAGAAGAAATAAAATAATCAACTTCTGGAGAAACTTTCATTCGGTTTATTACCCAAAAGAAAATGAAGTAAAGAAATCTAAATTTATTTTTTAAAATTCTAAGAAAAGTATCGTGAACCTGTATGTTTTTTTGAGGAAAAATTTCCAAAAACTCCTCCTTTTTCATAATATTAGTCAAAGTATACACTTCGTCAAAAAGAAAAATTTGATTAAGCTTTGCGATTACTCTTTCTGCACCTCCGTATTTATCAAGCCAATCAATAATTATAGCTTTTTTCATTTATTATTTTTTAAAGGTTGAAATACTACTAAACAATGAATAAAATAATCCGCTAAAAACAATTCCATCAAATCGAATTAAAAAATCATCCGTTAAATTCGAAATAAAGAACAACGTTCCAAAACAAATAAATAGTGATTTGAAATTAAGTAAATCTATGCTTTTATAAAACGGAAAAAATATATAAATACAACAAACTATAAAGCCTATAACTCCAAATTTTATTGAGAAATCTAAGAATTGATTATGAACTGGAAATTCGTACTTAGCTAAGAAATGTTGATTTGTCTTTTTATAATAATCAAAAAGTTCTTTTTTACCCATCTCTGCTCCTGTTCCAAAAGGTAAATTTTCTTTTGCGACTTCTACAGATGCTTTCCAAATAGAGACTCTTGTCACCAAAGCATTAAACACTACAATTTCTGGATTTTTAATTTCATCTAGCTTTCCAACTTTATCCATATGTATAAAAGTAACCGAAGAGTATTTCTCGTACATATAAGGATTAAGTTTAACAAAACCTCCTATTATTGTGGTAGTTATCATTAACCCTGCGAATAAACCAATCATTGTTTTCTTTAATGAAAATATAGAAATAAGTTCTCTTACCAAAATAATAACAACGCAAATAATAACAGCTAATAACGTGACACGAGTATTGACAATTAGGACTAAACAAAAGGAAAGGAAAAATAGAATGATGTTAAAAAACATTCTATAAAATTGTTTATTTACAATTGATTGAATCAAAAAATAAAAATGAACTACACTCAAAAATCCAACCTGTAAATTAAGTAATGGTGCATGCGAGCCTAATGAAATTGCAAATTGATAACCAATTTCTATCAAATCAATTCCATTAATATATTTCGTTATTTTCTCAGGAAAAATTAAAACAAATCTTACTAAAAACCCTAATAATATAACGAGAAACCAGATCCTATATTGATTTAGAATAAAATTGATATTCAAGTTTTTATTCGTTAAAACAAAAATTGGAAAAATAATTAATGTCAATAATTTTTCTACAGATTTGAATCCTCCTGAAATTGTATCATTATTGAAAAAAAACAGTAAACTAATTAATAACGGAGAACTTATGATTAGAATATCTTTAAAATGTTTTTTTTCAATAATGATAAACTTATAATGAAGTAAATTAAACACTAAAAAAAGTATAATAATAGGTGTACAAATACTCCTAAAAACAATTGTACATGCAATTAGTATGATCAATAACTGATTAATTTGATTATACTTTTTTAGAGAAACTATCATAGTAGAAAACGTAATAAAACAATGGTAAAATTCCAATTTTGTGTCTAACTGCTGAACCTAAATCTGGCTCAAAAACACTTTGGATTGCTAGATAAGAAAACAGAAAATAAAATATCCATAATATTCTATTATTCTTTATCGGATCTTTTATGGCCCACGAAAAACGAACTATAAAAATTATTGTAAATAAAATCTGCCAAATAATAAATAGAAAAATTCGAGGTGATAATAAATGCTTATATTCTACAATTGGGAAATTAACTGATAAAAAACTATAAAAAGTATTCACTAACTCTGCTAATAATCCTGTAGGTTCTAATGGAGGAATTATCATAGAGTTTGCATCTTCAGAGCCTTGTCTAACTTCATTTACAGAATTTCTTGCTAAATCAGAAAAAAATTCTCCCTTTGCTAAATAATGTAACGCTGAAAATAGAATTATTACTAATACACTTATTATTATTATTCCGAATGTCCTGTTTGTATACTTTATTTTCGAAATAAAGTATAATAAAATAGATATAACAGGTATTAATGCAAAATAAGACCTGAAGAATATTCCAAATATTATTAATATTAAAAAAGAATATAAAAGTGATAAATCAAACCCTATTTTTTTAGATTGAAATAAGAAAACAATTTGTGAAATAAATAGAAATGTAATAAACTCTTTTGAAGGCATTGAGATAAAAATTCCTATCATCAAAAAAGCTAAGTAAACAATTATATTTTTTATAGTAAGGATATGAAAATCCTTTGGTACACCTATTTTGAATAAAATAATATAATAAAAAAACAACTGAAAAACACCTACTACATTAAAAGGTAATTTACCTAACTGAGTATATTTATAAAAAGACATTGTAAGCGGATAACTTCCTTTGAAACCTGCTTCATTATAATAATCAAAAACAATTGTATTAGCATCTATAAAGAACTTCTGTGGCAATACTTTCTCTCCTATCAATGCGATAAGAATTGACAATAAAAAAAGAAGTATAAATGTTAACTTATTTTTTTGTAGAGTAACTCTCATTTCAATTGATATAAATTTTTATTTTATCCTTTTGGTAAATATATATAACAGCACATAAGTTCCAAAAAAGAATTGTTAAAACATACGTTATAGACGCTCCTATTATTCCAAATTTAGGAATCAAAATTAAATTCAAGGAAAGATTAATTAGCAAAGCAATCAATAGAAAACTACGAAAAACTTTTGGTCTTCCTGTCATATTCAAGTAAGCAGCCGAACTTCCTAAACTTGAAATTAAAATTTGTCCAATAACAAGAATTAATAAAGCTGTTTTCGCTGCAATATATTCTGCTCCAAATATTGGTAAAATGTAATCAGAAAATAAAATAATTATTAAGCCTATTGTTACACTTAACAGAAAAATAAATCGACTCGAATGTCTTAAAACCTTCTTTAACTCGTCTAACTCATTCTTCAAATAAAGTTCAGCTATCTGTGGCGAAAGATTAACATTGATGCTTAAAATTACCATACTCAAAATTGCCATTATTTTTATTCCCAAAGCGTATAAAGCCACATCTGAACTCGAAAAATAGTTTCTCAAAATAATAATATCAATTGTAGAAAATAAATAAACTGCAAAGCTACTTATTCCCATTGGCAAAGAATAATCTATTATTTCGCGATAAGTTATTGATGAATAATTATGTTTTGATTTCGGAATTTTACTCAAAAGGACTAATACAAAAACTGAAGTAATAAGACCTAGAATTACAAAACCTAAAATATAATAAAAGACAATACTTTCCTCTTTTTCACTTCCATATAAAATGATTGCGCCAAAGATAACAGGAAAGAACTTGAATGTATTTCGAAATAATTCAGACCAAACAATTTGGTCAAGAGCTCTCAAAACCTCCGTATTAAAAAGAGTCCAAACATTAAAAAATAAAAACAATATACTATAAGATGTTATTTTATATGAGTTTTCCGAACCAAAAAAAGAATTAATAAAAGTTGAATCAAAAAAAATAAAAAAAATAAGTCCTATTATTAAACAAAAAAGAAAACTTAGAATTGATATTTTATAATACAATTTTTTTAGTTCATAAAATCTTTCTTCGCTTTTCAATCTTCCTGCGAAATATAAAATAGAGATATCTGTGCCGAACAAACAAATACTTCCTGATACGAGTAAAAACATACGAGTAAACTCGTAATCGCCCACCACAGAAGAATCAAAATTTCGATTAAAAAAAATAGTAAAACCAAATAACGTCAATACACCAATTCCTCTTAAAAAAAGTGTGATTAAACCTTGTTTAATTTCCTTGTTTTTGATAATATTTTTGCTCTTTTCAAGCATTTGTAATTTTTGTCTTTTGGTATAGATTATTGTACTTCGCATACAAATATTTGATATAAGACAAAAACAAGTAGAAACCAATCAAAAAAAGTGGTAAAATAACTACCATTTTTTCATATATCTTTTGGTGTATTTTATTGTTAAAAGATGTATTAACAGGATAAATAGTAGATTTATACTCAATTAACTTAGTATTAATATCAACTAATTTTTTCATATAATAATCTTTCATCTCAATTACATTAGATAATTGATCATAACTATTAATATTCAAATCTTTACCAACAACAGAAACACTTCCATTTCCTAAATTTTCTAGAATCTTATTAATTTGTTCAATACTCTTTTCTGCTTGTTGTTTAGCATTAGTTTGATTTTTAATTGCGAAAGCAGACCTTTGTTTATAATATGGTTTAGAATTAATAGTATTTAATAAAAAATCAATGATTTTTTGAGAATTCACCGATGAATTTGTTTTCAACGTGATTAAATGATATTTATAATTCTTTTTAAACTCTTCATTTTTCAAAATTTTAGATAAATCTTGTCCATTTGATGTTAATACTTTAAAAATTTCCAAATTATCCTTATCTGTAAGAATACTATTTATATTTTCTATAGATTCTATTCTTAAATCTACAACATCATTCAAAAAGTCATATTTAGATTTGTTCGAATTTAAGTTCGATTTAAAATTTTCTACTTCTGCATAAAGTAAATCAACACTTTCAAAATTAGGAACAACAACAACTTCTGTTTTAAAATTATTTTTTGATTTTTTATCAAAATAAACCCCAAGAGATATACCTAAAATGAACAAGATAATTACTATTATTTTGTTTCGAATAATAAAGTTGATTAATCGTAGGATTAAAAAACCTATTGATAGAAAAAAACCTTTAATTTTCTTCGCTAAAAAAACCAAATCAATTTCTTGATTATTATTTTCTTGTTGAGTTTCCATAAAATAAATAAGTGTTGTTGTTATAACATTAAAGTTTAGAACGCATTTATTTAACTTTTCTTATATCTCTATCTTCATTTAATTTTTTACTTCATTCAACTAATTTATTCCGTAAATTTGTTCTCATATTTTAATCTAAATTATTTGAACTATGTTCCTCGAAAATACCTTTAATCATAACAAAAAAAGTGGATGGATAGAAGTCATCTGTGGCTCAATGTTTTCTGGTAAAACCGAAGAACTTATACGCCGTCTAAAACGTGCCGAATTTGCCAAACAACGTGTCGAAATCTTCAAACCTACGATAGATACGCGTTATGCGGACCGCGAAGTCGTTTCACACAATCAAAATTCTATTACATCAACGCCAGTTGAGTATTCTTCAGCAATTTTATTATTGGCTGATGATTGCGATGTGGTAGGGATTGATGAAGCACAATTTTTTGATGAAGGAATTGTAGACGTAGCCAATCAATTGGCAAACGAAGGCAAACGCGTTATTGTTGCTGGTTTGGATATGGATTTCAAAGGTCGTCCTTTTGGTCCAATGCCCAATTTAATGGCGACTGCCGAGTATGTAACAAAAGTGCATGCAATCTGCGTTCGTACAGGAAATTTAGCCAATTATTCGCACCGAAAAATTGACAGTGATCGTCTTGTAGAACTTGGCGAAGTACTAGAATATGAACCATTAAGCCGAGTTGCTTTCTGGGAAGAACATAACAAACATAAAGTTGAAAACTTATAATCTAAATCAAATTGCAAGTATCATCAACGGTACTTTGATTGGAAATGGAGACGAAATCATCAATCAAATTTTCTTTGATTCGCGCATGATTGTCAATCCAATTCACGGAATTTTCTTTGCTTTTCACGGAAACCAAAAAGACGGACATTTGTTTTTGCAAGATGCTTATCAAAGAGGAATTCGAAATTTTGTCGTAGAAAAAGCGTTGACAAATTTGCCTCATGCAAATTTTATCGAGGTTGAAAATCCGCTACTTGCTTTGCAAAATTGGGCAAAAATTCATCGCAAACAATTTCATTTTCCTGTGATCGGAATTACCGGTTCCAATGGAAAAACGATTGTCAAAGAGTGGTTGAATCAATTGTTATGGAAAAAATTCTCGATTGTTCGTAGTCCAAAAAGTTACAATTCTCAATTTGGAGCAGCACTTTCTGTTTTGCAAATGGAAGAGAAAAACGATTTGGGTATTTTCGAAGCTGGAATTTCGATGCCAAATGAAATGCAAAATCTCGAAGAAATTATTCAACCAACAATAGGTGTGTTGACAAAAATCGGAGAAGCGCATTTAGAGAATTTTAAAAATCAAGATGAATTGATTCAGGAAAAACTGAAACTATTTTCTCATGTTGATAAATTAGTTTTCAATATCGAAAACGAAAAAGTTCATCAAGCTATTCTTGAAAACGCTCATTTAGCAAAAACAGATAAATATACTTACGGTTACTCCAATTCTGCCACTGTACAGATCAAGCAAATACAAAGTAATCAGACTAATACGCAAATTTCTATTTTACATAATCAACAAGAATTCACCTATTCGATTCCTTTTATCGATGATGCTTCGATTAAAAATAGTTTAATTTGCTTAACGACTTTAATTAGTTTAAATATTGATTATAAACAACTTAAAAACGAATTTAGTCAACTTCTACCAATCGAAATGCGTTTGGAAATTAAAGAAGCGATTAATCATTCAATTTTAATTAATGATACCTTCAATTCTGATCTAAATTCATTAAAAATTGGACTAAATGTGCTAAATCAACAACCGCGCGACAAAAAATCGTTGGTGTTGACGGATATTTTACAAAGTAACTTATCTGACCACGATTTATATCAACAAGCAGCCGATTTAGTCAACCTTTATCATTTTGATGAGATAGTGTTGATCGGAGAAAAAATTTCTCAGTTCAAACATTTATTTGAATCCTATGTTCGTTCATTCAACTCGACTGAAGAATTCTTAGAGCAGTTCAAACATCAACATGTCGACAACGAAGCTATTTTATTAAAAGGTGCTCGTCCGTTCAAATTAGAAAAAATTTCGAATGAATTAGAAACACGTTCCAACGATTCTGTTCTTGAAATTAATTTGCAACACCTGATCGAAAATATAAATGTGTACCGCTCATTGCTAAAATCTACCACAAAATTGATGTGCATGGTGAAAGCGAATAGTTATGGAACAGGAAGTTTTGAGGTAGCAAATACCTTACAAAATAACGGTGTCGATTTCTTAGGCGTGGCGATTGCAGATGAAGGAAAAGAATTGCGCGAGGCTGGAATTACCATTCCAATTATCGTCATGAACCCGGAACAAAGTAGTTACTCTACGGTTATCGATTATCAATTGGAACCAGAGATCTATAGTTTACGTGTTTTGAAATTATTCATTCAGAAACTACAAGAAAAACAAATTTCTTCACCTTATCCAATTCACCTAAAAATGGAAACAGGTATGAATCGTCTTGGTTTTCACGAAGATGATTTCGAAGAATTAATTGCAATTCTAAAAGATAATTCACATGTTTATGTTCGCTCAATTTTCACGCATTTAGCAACTGCCGATATGCCAGAGCAGGAAGATTATGCGAAATATCAATTAGAACGTTTTGATAATAGTTATGCGGCAATTACAACTGCTTTAAACATAAAACCAATCAAACATGCGTTAAATTCTCCTGGAATTGTAGCGTATGGAGAACATCAATATGACATGGTTCGTTTAGGAATCGGAATGTATGGCTACTCTGAATATACCGATTTTATGGAGAAATATTTGAAACCTGTTGTGCGTTTCAAAACGGTAATTTCTCAGATTTCAGAGATTGAAAAAGGCGAAACTGTAAGCTATGGTCGTCGTTTTACAGCGGAGCGTCATACCAAAATTGCAACCTTGCCTGTTGGTTATGCAGACGGAATTCGTCGTTCACTTGGTTACGGAAAAGGAAAAGTAGGTATCAACGGGCATTTGGCTACAATTACCGGAACCATTTGTATGGATATGATGATGGTTGATGTTACCGATATTCCATGTAAAGAAGGTGACGAAGTGACTATTTTTGGAAACTCGCCAACTTTAGCTAACGTTACCGAATGGTTAGGAACAATTCCTTATGAAGTCTTAACTTCGGTTTCCCAACGTATAAAACGCGTTTATTACAAAGAATAATATACTAAAAGAGTTACTGAAAAGTAGCTCTTTTTTTGTAACTTAATCGTATGAAATTTCTTTTGTACATATTTCTCTTTGTCTCATTAACTCCAATATTCTTTTTAGGAATTGTATATGCTCTTGCATTTATTTCATCAACTTTCGGAACAGAAAGTATGGGAAGTTTCATCATTTTAATATCAATAATAGTTCTTTTAATACTTTACTATTCCATCAAAAGTCAAAAATTAAAAAATAACTAAGCATTAAAATCTTTATCTTTATTCCTCAATTTAGATCAATTTATGCGCAGTCTTTTTGCTTTCATTTTCATTATTTCTACCATGACCTTTGCACAAGAAACAAAGAACGATTCAACGCGTCTAAAAGTGGGTGTGGTATTGAGTGGTGGTGGCGCAAAAGGTTATGCACATGTTGGCGCTTTGAAGAAGATTGAAGAAGCAGGTATCAAAATTGATTACATCGGAGGTACAAGTATGGGCGCTATTATCGGTGGATTATATGCGGCTGGATATACGCCTGATGAACTGGAGAAAATTATGCATCAATTAGATATTTCTTCGCTGATTACGCAAAATAAAGATCGTGCAGAAATTCCTTTCTTCGAGAAAGCATACAAAGAAAAATATATCTTAGAATTACCTTTTGATAAGTTCAAATTAACGATTCCTAATGCCATTTCAAAAGGACAAGGTCCACTTGATTTGTTGACTTATTTATTGCGTCCAGTTCATGATATTGATGATTTCAATAAACTTCCGACGCCTTTTGTTTGTATCGGAACCGATCTCGAAACTGGAGAAGAAAAAGTCTTTCGTTCGGGATTTTTACCTCGCGTTATTTTGGCTTCTGGTGCTTATCCAACGATGTTAGATCCTGTCACAATTGATGGTAAAATATATGTTGATGGTGGCGTTGTCAACAATTTCCCTGTGAAAGAAGTGAAAGATATGGGTGCTGATATTATTATCGGTGTTGAGTTGGGTGATGGTTTACAAAAACGAGACGATCTAAATTCTGCTATTGATATTTTGAGTCAAATTATGACGATGAGTATCGTTAAAAAAACAGATGAGCAGAAAAAATTAGTTGATTTATTGATTAAACCAGAGCTAAAAGAATATGCTGTGACAAGTTTTGACGAAGTCGATTCTATTTACAATCGCGGACTTATTGCTTCGGAAAAAGTATATGATCAACTCAAAGAAATTGCAAAAAAACAGCATGCTTCAAACAAAAATCGAAACGAAATTAAACTTGATGATTATGTTTTGGTGAAAGAAATTGAAGTAGAAGGATTGAAGAATTTCAACACAAATTACATCGAAGGTAAGCTAGGGATTCGTACTCCTGAAATTATAAAATATGATGATTTAAAAGCTGGAATTTCAAAATTGTATGCTTCTGGAAACTTCAATAATATCACGTATAAAATCTCAGAAATTAACGATGAAGAGAATTTATTGACGTTAAAAGTTCAAGAAAATA
Source organism: Empedobacter sp. R132-2 (assembly GCF_030324375.1). Classification (NCBI taxonomy): domain Bacteria; kingdom Pseudomonadati; phylum Bacteroidota; class Flavobacteriia; order Flavobacteriales; family Weeksellaceae; genus Empedobacter; species Empedobacter sp. R132-2. Next base: position 50,593 of record NZ_JACAGG010000015.1, on the reverse strand, counting down.
AGACCAAACAATCAATCCGTTTTGGATTACATTACGATGATTTATTCAAAACAGGATTACTTTTAAACTTCACTTCAAAGAATTTATTTGTCAAAAACTCGGTGCTATCTGCTGATGTTGTGGTTGGAGATTATGCGCGATATAACATCAATTTTTTCATTGATAATGGTTATTTACCAAGTATTGGTTTCAACTCTTTTTCGCATTATTTTGACAAAGAAATTGATTTAAGAAACTTCTTTGGCCAGGATAATATTTACAAAAAAGTAAATTATAACTTTAGAGAATACATCAATCAAATTTACATTCAATCCACGATTAAAGAAAAATTTGCGATAGGAATTGGATTAGAGCATCAATACACAAAAGTTTTCACAAATAATTTTATTGCTTCTAATGAAGAATTTCCAGCAAAATCCGAAGGTTATTATTGGAAAGCGTATGGATATATCAAAGCAGATAATCGAAATAATGCAAATTTTGCGCGTAGTGGTTTAAAATTTGATGGAAGCTTTAAGTATTTGTTTGATTCTAATGTAACTGGATTCGAAAATAACTATTTGTTAGAATCGAGTTTAGAGGCAAATTTTCCGTTAAATAATTTCCTAAGTTACAGATTTACTGCTAACTTTGGAACCTTTTTCAACGATAATGTAACAATGCCTCAGAAGTTTTATCTCGGAGGTTATGTTGAACAAGATTTTTTCAATTATACCAAGTTTTATGGGCTTCCTTTTGGCTCTGCGATTGGCGACAATCAATTGCTTTTTGGCTCTCATATCCAAGCTCGAATTTTGAAAAATCATTATGCAAGTCTATTTATGAATATAGCAAATATCACAGATAGATTTGAGCAATTAAGTTTAACAGATTACAAATATCTTGGGTATGGCGTTACCTATGGCTACGATAGTCCTTTAGGACCTTTAAATTTTATTTGGAGTTATTCGCCTTACACAAAAAAAGGATTATTTAATTTAAGTTTAGGTTACTGGTTTTAGAACAATGATAGAATTATTTTACGAAACAGATTTTGAGCTAAAAGATGCTCAAACTTGGATAGATTGGATCGTAGAGAGTATGAAGAATGAAGGAAAAACAATAGAAGATTTAAACTATATTTTCTGTGATGATGAATACTTACTTCAAATTAATCGACAATATTTAGACCACGATTATTACACAGATGTTATCGGTTTCGATAATTCTATTGAAGACGAATTGATGGGTGATATTTTTATTAGCGTCGAACGAATCAAAGATAATGCAGAGCAAAATGGTGTTTCTTTTGAAAACGAATTGGCTCGCGTTGTTATCCATGGGATATTACATTTTGCTGGTTATATGGACAAAGAACCAGATGACAAAGAATTAATGACTGCTAAAGAAAATCAATATTTAGAAACGTTTAGTAGCTATCTAAATCAATAATGTTCCACGTGGAACATTTATTATTTTAACAAGAAAAATAAGTTTACAAATCAAATGATATTTCAATCAGAATATGATGTAATTGTAGTTGGTGGTGGTCACGCAGGTGCAGAAGCAACAGCGGCAGCAGCCAATTTAGGAGCAAAAACGCTTCTTGTTACAATGAACTTACAAACAATCGGACAAATGTCTTGTAATCCTGCTATGGGTGGAATTGCGAAAGGGCAAATTGTTCGCGAGATTGACGCTTTAGGCGGATACTCAGGTATTATTACCGACAAAACTGCGATTCAATTCAAAATGTTGAATCAATCAAAAGGTCCAGCGATGTGGTCGCCACGTGCGCAATCAGACCGTATGCGTTTTGCAGAAGAATGGCGTTTATCTTTAGAGAGAACAGAGAATGTTGACTTCTTTCAAGATATGGTAAAAAATTTAATCATCGAAAATGGTAAAGTTTGCGGAGTAATTACAGCCATGGGAATGAAAATTCGTTCTAAGTCTGTTGTACTTACAAATGGTACTTTTTTGAATGGTTTAATTCATATTGGAGAAAAACAATTTGGAGGTGGACGCATGGGAGAATCTGCTGCTTTCGGAATTACGGAACAATTAGTTGATTTAGGTTTCGAAGCTGGACGAATGAAAACAGGAACTCCTCCACGTGTAGATGGTCGTTCTATCGATTATACGAAAATGGTTGAGCAACCAGGTGATGAAAATCCTTCAAAATTCTCATATACAAATACACAAAAATTAACGAAACAACGTTCTTGTTGGATTACTTATACCAATCAAGAAGTTCATGATTTATTGCGTGAAGGCTTTGATCGTTCTCCAATGTTTAACGGAACAATTAAATCGACAGGACCAAGATATTGTCCATCTATCGAAGATAAAATTAATCGTTTTGCAGACAAAGATCGTCATCAGATTTTTGCTGAACCGGAAGGTTGGCACACGATGGAATTCTACATAAATGGATTCTCAACATCTTTGCCAGATGATATTCAAGCAAGAGCTTTACGTTCTGTTCCTGGTTTTGAAAATGCAAAAATTTTACGTCCAGGTTACGCCATCGAATACGATTATTTTCCACCAACACAGTTAAAACATACGCTAGAAACTAAGTTAATTGATAACTTATATTGCGCTGGTCAAATTAACGGAACAACAGGTTATGAAGAAGCTGCTTCTCAAGGTTTGATGGCGGGTATAAATGCTGTGTTAAAAATTCAAGGAAAAGATCCATTTATCTTAAATCGTAACGAAGCTTATATAGGAGTTTTAATCGACGATTTGATTACAAAAGGTACAGAAGAACCTTATCGTATGTTTACGTCTCGTGCAGAATATCGTATCTTATTGAGACAAGATAATGCGGATGAACGTTTGACAAGAAAAAGTTTTGAACTTGGTTTAGCTTCAGAAGATCGTTTGAGAAGAATGGAAGAAAAATTTGACAAAGCTGAAAAACTTGTTAATTATTTCGAAGAAAATTCCATCAAGCCACAAGAAATAAATGATGTAATTGAAGAGCGCGAAGGAACACCTTTGAAACAACCAAACAAAATGATTTCGGTTATTTCTCGTCCTGAGTTAAAACTTTCTGATTTTACGAAATTAGATCGTGTAAAAGAATTTATTGAAACAAATGAATACGATCAAGAAGAATTAGAACAAACAGAAATTCAGATCAAATACAAAGGTTATATTAAGAAAGAACAACAGAATGCAGATAAATTGCATCGTTTGGAAAATCTAAAAATTCCGGCTGACATCGATTATCATGTCTTTGGTTCGATGTCGATAGAAGCTCGTCAAAAATTAACAAAAATAAAACCTGCAACGGTAGCACAAGCATCAAGAATTAGTGGTGTATCACCAGCAGATATTAGCGTATTATTAATTTACATGGGAAGATAATATGGAAAATGTTCCACGTGAAACATCTCAAGAAAATCCTTCAAAAGAAGGATTTTCTGGTATTAAGAAATTAGATTTAAAAGATTATTTTTTAACAAAAGAAAAGTTCGAAATTTACGAAGATTCAGAAACTGAAGTTTTGTATACTCTCCCCCAACCTATCGAAAATTTGGGAAAGTATTACGAAAGTAAAAATTACATTTCCCATACCGATGGAAAGAAATCTATTTTCGAACGTTTTTATCAAATGGCAAAATCAATCAATCTAAATAATAAATTAGAATTGATTAATAAAATTGGCAATGGTAAAAAGATTCTAGATTATGGTTGCGGCGTTGGAGATTTTTTAGAGCATCTACAAAAAAATGGTTACGATGTTTTGGGAATGGAGCCAAATGATTCGGCAAGACGAATTGCTCAATCAAAAGTAGGAATCGAAAAAGTTACTTCTACAGAATTAGAACAGAATACAGAAAAGTATGATGTGATTACCTTGTGGCATGTTTTAGAACACATTCCTAATCTTAAAGAAATAATTACAGAACTAAAGAAACATTTAACAAAAAGTGGTATCTTAGTAATAGCTGTTCCAAACCACCAATCGTATGATGCTAAATATTATGGTGAACATTGGGCAGCTTATGATGTACCTCGTCATTTATGGCATTTCACAGAAACCAGCATGCGAAAGTTATTTAGCAACTTTGGTATGAAAATTGAATCTATCCACCCGATGAAATTAGATTCATTTTATGTGAGTCTACTATCTGAAAAATATAAAGGTAATAAGTTAGGTTTTATCAATGCACTTAGAATTGGTTTGAAGTCTAATACTCAAGCTAAAAAAACAGGTCAATATTCTTCTTTAATCTATATTATTAAAGCTGAAAATTAAAATAAGCGTTTTTAAAGAATGATTATCTAATCAGATGTATTAGAAGTCGTTTTTTTTCTAAAACTTTATTAAATCTAATTTATAGAAGCCGTTTTTTAAGATTAATAATAGATAAAATAAATAGCTATGAAAAAAAGTATTTTATTATTTGGGATATGCGCTTCAGCATTTTTAACTTCTTGTGCATCTACAACCGTTGCAAAACAAGAAATACAAACAGGTAAAGAAGTGAGAGGTGCATGGACTTTGACAAATGTAGACTACCAAGGTTTAACAACAAACGAGGTACAAGGTAATGTAAAAGTTACTGATGCAGTTGCGAAAGTTTTTGACACAGCAAACCCAGAATGTTATGAAGGTTCTACATGGAACTTAGTTCAAAACAACAAAAAAGGAACATATACATTTAATAACGCTGGCGGAGATTGCCCTTCAGGAACAACAAATATTATTTGGGATTTACAACAAGATGGTTCTACAACTTACTTTATCTTCAAAGATGTTACAGGAATCAAAGCGAAACAAAATACAGCAGGATATAAAATGCGTGTAGATTATGTTGATGCAAATTCGATGAAATTGGTACAAGATATCAATGCAAATGGAAAAATTGCACAAGTGATTTATAACTTCGTACGTTAATCAACAATTTAAAAAACTTAGAAATTATGAAAAAAATAAATACTAAAATAGCTGCAATTGTATTAGGAGGATCATTTATTATGTCTTCTTGTACAGCTGTACAAAATGCAAACAATACACAAAAAGGTGCTGGTATTGGTGCTGTTGCTGGTGGTGTTATTGGAGGAATCTTAGGTAATAATATCGGTAAAGGTGGTAACACTGCTTTAGGTGCTGTAATTGGAGCTGCTGTAGGTGGAGCTGCTGGTGGTGTTATTGGTAACAATATGGATAAACAAGCGCAAAAAATTGAGCAAGTTTTACCAGGTGCAGAAGTCGTAAGAACTGAAGAAGGGATTAACTTAATTTTAGATGAAAACTCTAAAGTTACTTTTGATTATAACAAAGCTTCTTTAACTGCTGTTGCTAAATCTAACTTAGATAAATTAGTAGAAGTTTTCAACGAATATCCTGATACAGATTTATTAATTGTTGGCCATACTGATAACGTAGGTTCTCAAAATTATAACTTACCATTATCTCAAAAACGCGCACAGTCTGTAAAAGATTATTTAGTTTCTAAAGGTATTGCTTCTTCTCGTTTAACATCGAAAGGAAAAGGTTTAGAGGAACCAATTGCTGATAATACAACTGCAGAAGGACGTGCTCAAAACCGTCGTGTAGAGATTGCAATTACTGCAAACGCAAAAATGAAAGCGGACGCTGCTAAAGAAGCAAACGGACAATAATTCATTTCAATATAAAACAAGAAAAGCGTTCAGATTTTGAACGCTTTTTTTATGTTTAATACGTTTACGATTATTTAAAATTAACCACAAACCATTTATTATTAATCTTTTCTAAAGTCACTTGATATGTCTTAGAAGATTGGTCTTTTAAATTTGCATTCACTTCAACTAATGCAACTTTTTCGTCTGCATCTAACACTTTTGCATCATTAATTGTTGCTTGCTCTAAATTCTTAATTGATTCATCAGAAGAAAATTTTTGGAAAGTATTCCATTCACCACTTCTTGTCAACGCAAAAGCACCAGAATAATTTTTCTTTGATAAATTTGTCATAAAACGATTCGAAAGAGATTTTACCATTCCAGCTTCTTTACTTACATGTGCAGGCGTACTTTCAACCAAAAGAGAATCTACAACCTCAGCAGCACCAACTAAATTCAACGGAACTTTTACCGCTTTACGATTCGTTAAATATCGTTCAGAATTCGGAATTCGAACCAAAATATCTAATCGATCACTCTTAATTTTAGAAGCATCTAATGACGAATATTTAATATTAATTGTATTTTTTCTGTACAAATCATCCATAGAATTTGGATCAATTGTAGAACGAAATGTGTACACAATACTACCGGAATTAAACACTTCTATCGTTGCCGTTACAGCTTTATCCAACTGAATTTCCTCTCCTTGCGCATTGTAGAAAAAAGGAGAAATTGAGATTCCACTATCATCTTGTTTTAAACTAAAATCGAAACGTTGTACATTAGAAGTCGGTTCAGCAGGCGTTTCTACAGTTTCAATTGCACCTGATTTTGGAATTCCATTCACCAAAGGAACTTGATTTCTATTCCATGTAAATTTATTTTGTAACGCGACTTTTTCAGCAATATCAAAAACCTCATCTACTGTTTTTCCATCTAACAACGTACGCACAATTCCCCAACGCGATTCATTATCCATTGATTGACTTGTGTTATACTCGAAAATAATCTGTAAAGCTTCCTTAAATTTATCTTGTTGCATAACAGGCAAAGCCTTCGAAATTTTGTCTACCGTTTCACTAAAAGTTTGCGCAGATGTAGAATCAATTTCAATGTTATCATTTTTACAACTGATAATCATTAAAGCGAAAGAAGCAATGATGAATAAACGTTTCATATAGTATAGATTAATACGTTTTGAGTTAAAGTTTTATAAGCAGTAAATATACTAAATACTTGTGTTGATAATGGTATTTTTTTAACAAAAAAAAAGCAAATTCCATTTCTGAAATCTGCTCTATATATAAAACAACTAAAACTTGAAAAAAATTCTAAATAACCATAGGAACTTCGATTAACATCAAGCGAGAATCTTTTGCTACATTAAACGAAAACTCGTTTGTATCTTTAATCTCGATGACATCTCTTCGTCCTAATTTGTTTCCATCAAATTCAACTTCTCCTTCCACAACCATAAAGAAAACACCATTTCCTTCTTTTTGTACTTTGTATGTTTCTTGTTTATCTTCTGTATAATTTCCTAAAAAAATCCATGCATCTTGATGAATCCAAACTCCTTGATCATCTGCATTTGGAGAAAGAACTTGATATAATTCATTTTCTTTTGCTACTTCACGAACAGAAATTTGTTGATAACGAGGCTCAACATTCATTTTATTTGGAATAATCCAAATCTGAAAAAAATGTCCTTCTTGGTTTTCATAAGCATTCATTTCACTATGAAAAACTCCCGTACCAGCGCTCATTACTTGTACATCCCCAGACTCAATTACAGAACCAGTTCCCATTGAATCTTCGTGAGAAATTCCTCCTTTTGTAGGAATTGTAATAATCTCCATATTATCATGAGGATGTTTTCCAAATCCCATTCCTCCGGTAATTATATCATCATTTACGACACGCAAAGCTCCAAAATGAATACGAGCTGGATCGTAATAATTTGCAAAACTGTAAGAATGTTTAGAGTCTAACCACCCATGATTTCCTCCACCTCTTGATTCTGATTTAAATATTTGGTAATTCATAGTAATTTATTTTTATACAAATTTAGGGTGCAAAAAAAACTTATCTATTGACATGTGATAAGTTATCAATTAACACACCTAGAAGATGAATAAAACTTTTTTTAAATTATTAACAAAATGTTAAAAATAATTTATATTTTAGCATTCAGTTAACACATGAGACATATATATGCTATCAATTTCAGGCGAATCAACATTTAATGTTATACTTTGGATTCTACTCCAAATCGTTCTTGTTATTATAGTAGCAGTTATTTTGTATAAAGTTTACAAAAAACTTACAAAATGAAAAAAGGTTCCGAAGTTTCGGAACCTTTTTAGTTTATATCAATTAATCATTACTGATTATTCTTCCAATCAATTATTTTATCACGAATAAACTCTGCTAATTTCACTTTACTTTGATGCGTCCAACCTGCAATATGTGGCGCCAAAACAACATTATCCGCTTGGATTAAATACTGAAATTCTTCTGGTAAATCAGATGCAACTAATTTCTCAAAACTCGATTTTTCAAATTCTAAAACATCTAAAGCTACTCCTAAAATTTTTCCTGTTTTCATTGCTTCAACCAAATCTTTTGTCACAACAGATTTACCACGCGCTGTATTCACAAAATAAAATGTTTTTTTAAAGTTAGAAATAAATTCTGCATTAATCATTTGCATCGTTTCTGGTGTTTGCGGCGTATGTAAACTTACAACATCAGCTTGTTCAAAAATTTCTTCTAACGAAACTTGCTTCGCAAATTCATTTCCTTTATTTGGCAAAATATCATAACAAATCACATTAACTTCAAAACCCTGCAAACGTCTCGCAAAAGCATTTCCCATATTTCCATAACCAATAATTCCAACCGTTTTTCCCTTCAATTCATCACCACGATTTTCTTCACGTTTCCAAATTCCATTACGAACTTCGTTATCAGCTCTGCGCAAATGATGCATCAACATCAACAACATACCAATCGCATGTTCACCAACAGAATCTCGGTTTCCTTCGGGAGAATTGAATAAAACAATGTTATGATCAGCTGCAAACTCTTCGTCAATATTCTCCAAGCCTGCCCCTACTCTACCAATAAACTTTAAATTCGTTGCTTTTGCTAAAAAATCTTTATCAATTGGAAATCTACTCCTTACAATCATTCCATCATATTCATTGATCTTTTGTTCGATGATTTCTTTGGGTGAAGTGTAATCTTCATCAACAATAAACCCTGCTTCACGAAGTCCATTATTTAGACATTCGTGATTAGAATCAATTGCTAAAATTTTATAAGGCGTATTCATTGCAAAAATTTTAATCAAAGTTACAACGAATGCAAGTATTATTATAAAATTGAAGATAAAATTGGTTACAAACAAATCGTTTATAACTACGTTAATAATATTTTAATTTATTGAAAATGTATAATTTATATTGCTAATTAAATAATAATTGAAGTTTAAAAAATGATTTTTAAAGCATTTGGTATGACCTTAACTTTTACTTGAAGTGAATCGGTATTATGAATCTCTCCATCAAGCTGATACGTAATAGGATTGTTATCTAAACTTTCAATCTTGAACTTTTTCACTTTTCGATACTTTGCTTTGTCCAACAAATCAATCTTTTTGGCTAAAACCAGTACAGAAAAATAAAATTGCTCGAAAACATCCAAATCTTCTATCATCAATAAATCCAATTCACCATCAGACAAATCAGCTTTCGGTGTAAAAGAGATTCCATAACCAGCAATGTTAGAATTAGAGCAGAATAGATAATAAAAATTTTTCTCAATAATTACATCATCTATATAAAGACGAAACAATTTCGATTTATAATTCAACAACGTTTTCACAGATGCATCAAAATATCCAGTAATCGTACGCTTTTGATTTTCTTCATATGTTTTTATAACTTCTGCATCAATCCCAAAACCTAAATTGCTAAAAAAATACTTGTCCTCTACTCTGCCAACATCAATCGTATGAACTGCATTTGATTTGATAATTTCAATCGCTTTGTTAGCATCTTTCGGAATATTAAGATTTGTTGCCAAACCATTTCCAGATCCAGCAGAAATTATTCCTAACGGAATATTTTTTTTCACCAAAGCACTCGCCACTTCATTGATTGTCCCATCACCACCGCATGCAACAATAACATCCGAATTTTCTGCAATCGCCTCCTTCACCAATTCTTTTGCATGAAATTGATAAGCTGTTTCTTTCAAAACGATTTCGTCTGAAGAATCAAATTTTGATTGTAAAAAATCGAGCGAAATATCGTGTTTTGCGTTTCCTGAATTAGGATTAACAATGAAAGTGTACTTCATTTTTTGGGAATTGAAATTTATCAAAACACAAAAATAAGAAATCTAAAAGAATCAAGCTATTTAACGTCTTTTTTTGAGGAAAAACTATCAAAAACTTTCTAACTTTGTCATATGAAAATTAAAGAAATTCAAAACGAAATAGTAGACGAATTCTCATTTTTTGATGATTGGGAACAACGCTACGAATATTTGATCGAGTTAGGAAAAAGCTTAAATAATTTACCAGAAGAAGCAAAAACAGATGATAAAATCATAAAAGGTTGTCAATCTTCTGTTTGGTTAGATGCAGAATTGGATGGTAATACAATCGAATTTAAAGCTGATTCTAATGCTATTTTACCAAAAGGAATTGCCGCACTATTGGTGAGAATGTATAATCATCAAACGCCAAAAGATATTTTAGAATCGGATACAGATTTTATCAACGAAATTGGTTTATCAGAATTTTTATCACCAACTCGTGCAAATGGATTATTAGCGATGATAAAACAATTCAAATTTTATGCGATTGCATTTCAATCAAAACAAAATAATAGTTAGACACATCATCTAATCAACCTTATAAAATAATGAACGACTTTTTAGGCCAAGCATTTATTTTTCTATTTTCCGCTGTAATCTGCGTTCCTATTTCCAAAAAATTAGGAATGGGTTCGGTTTTGGGATATTTAATTGCCGGAGTTTTAATTGGACCTTATCTGCTGAAATTTGTTGGCAATGACGGTACAGACATTATGCACGCCACAGAATTTGGTGTAGTTATGATGCTTTTTTTGGTCGGATTAGAACTTGATCCAAAGGAATTCTGGAAGATGAAAAATAAAATCATCAACCTTGGTGGAATGCAAGTTTTGGGAACAATAATTATTGCAACTTTAGTCGGAATATTTGCCTTGAAAATGGATTTTTCTTTGGCTCTTTCTATAGCTTTTGCAATAACCATGTCTTCAACAGCCATTATTATGCAAACACTTAGCGAAAAAGGATTGACCAAAACAAACATAGGTAAATCAACTTTTTCAGTTTTGTTGTTTCAAGATATTATGGTAATTCCAATCTTAGCAATTATTCCACTTTTAGTTGGAGATTCCTTGATTCAGTCCATTGGAGATGATTCTAAAAGTTTGTTAGTTGGTGGACCAGCGTTCATGAAAACCTTGGTTATTCTTGGTGCAATTACATTTATTTATGTGATTGCAAAATACATTATTACACCTTATTTCAAGTATGTTGGACAATTACAAGTTCGAGAAATTTACACCGCTTCTGCCCTACTTTTAGTCATTGGAGTTTCAATTTTGATGCAAAAAGTTGGAATTTCTCCTGCCTTGGGAGCATTTATTGCTGGTGTTGTTTTGGCGAATAACGAATATAAACATCAATTAGAAAGTGACATTGAGCCATTCAAATCATTATTATTAGGAATCTTTTTTATTGCTGTTGGATCAACGATTAACTTCAAATTAATTGCAGATAAACCTTTTATGATTCTTGGATTAACATTTGGAATAATGTTAATAAAATCATTGGTTTTATGGTTTATTGGAATCAAACATAAATTTGATTTTGATCAAAAATGGTTGTTCATTTTGCTTTTATCACAAGTCGGAGAATTTGCTTTCGTTATCTTATCATTGACTCGAAATTTAGATATTCTAAACAAAGAATGGTACGATTTGATGTTAGCTACAACAGCGATAACAATGGTAATAACACCATTACTTTTAGTCTTAAATGAAAAATTAATTCTAAAATATTTTGGTGTAAAAACAAAAGTAAAAACAATCATTGAAAACGATAAAATAAATCCACATTCAGCAGAAGGTGAAATAATTATTGCTGGTTTTGGTGATTTTGGAAACACAATTAGTCGTGTCTTGAAAAGCACTGGAATAAAATCGATTGTTTTGGTTAATGATAGTGAGCGTGTAGAGAAAATGCGCAAGCAGGGTTTTAATGTTTTTTATGGCGATGCAACAAATGTTAACTTACTAAAATCGGCTGGTGCTGAACATGCAAAATATTTTGTAGCTGCTTTGGATCCGCCAGAAATTAATCAAAAATTAGTTTATATTGTTCGTAAAAACTTTCCGAATTTAGAAATTATTGTTCGTGCAAAAAATCGTAGTTATGCGTATAATTATTTGAAAGATGGTATAGACGAAGTTTATCGAGAAAACTTTTTCTCATCTGTTTACGTTGGTAGACAAATCCTTATAAAATATGGTTTTTCACCTGAAGAAGCGTCTAAAATTGGGGAAATTTTCATAAAAAGTGACCGAAAATCGTTGCGTAAAATTGCAAAACATGCCGAAAATTCTGATCAATATTTTGAAGCATCTAAGCAAGAATTTGAAAAGCAAATGAAAATGGTTGCAAAAGAAATTAACAATAGGAATAATGGAGAAAACGAATCATAAAAAACTATTAGTTTTACGTTTTTCTGCTTTGGGGGATGTTACAATGATTGCTCCTGTTTTACAAGAGTTTATTGAACAAAATCCTAACATCGAAGTTTATGTTGCTTCGCGCCCTTTTATGGGAAATATTTTCAAGCAATTTCCTCAAATCAAATTTATTTCGGTTGATTTGAACAAAGACTACAAAAGCTTTTTTAGCTTGTTCAAATTATACAAAGAATTAAAACAATATAATTTTGATTATGTAGCTGATTTTCACAACGTAATCCGATCAAAAGTAATTACAACTCTATTCAAACTTAACGGAACAGAAACGGCTACTTTAGATAAAGGTCGTGAGGAGAAAAAAGCTTTAGTCAATCAAAAAAATCGCGTTTTTAAGCAATTAAAATTAACAACTGAGCGCTATGCTGATGTTTTGCGTCAACTTGGTTTTAATATTGATTTAAAGCATAAAATCGAACCAAAATCGATTAAAGAATCTAAATCAATTGGAATTGCGCCTTTTGCAGCCTTTACAAGTAAAATGTATCCAATCGAAAAGATGAAAATCGTTGCGAAGAAATTAGCTGAAAATGGGTACAAAATTTATTTATTTGGCGGTGGAAAAACTGAAATTGATGAATTAAAAACGTGGGAAAGTTTTAATCCAAACATCAAATCTTTAGCTGGAACAATCTCTTTTGAAGAAGAATTACAAGCAATTGCTAAATTAGAAGTAATGATTTCTATGGATAGCGCAAATATGCATTTAGCTTCGTTGATGGGAACACGCACAATTTCTATTTGGGGTGGAACGCATCCATTTGCTGGATTTTTAGGTTATGGACAATCTATGAATGATGTGATACAAGACGAAACGATGAAAATTCGTCCAACTTCTATCTTTGGAAAAGATCCAAAAAAGTTTCAAAATTATGATTATTTTCAAAATTTGAGTGCCGAAGATGTTTATCAACAAATCGTCAATAAATTAGAAAAATAATACTTTTAAAAGCATCATATCGATGCTTTTCCTATTTTTATAAGAAATTATAATCACATGAAGTATACATTTCTTATTCTTGCCTTATTCTCAAATTTTTTATTTGCTCAAGAACCGAAAGTTATTTTGGTTACGCTGGATGGTGTTCGTTGGAAAGAAGTTTTCCGAGGAGTTGAAAAATCAATTTTAAATGATAAAAAATACAACTCACTTATTGTTCAAACTAATGAAAAATATTGGACAGAAGATTCTATAAAACGTCGCGAATTATTGATGCCATTTACGTGGAAAACGATTAAAGACAAAGGAGTTATTTTAGGAAATCGTGATGAACAAAACTTTGTTAATTTGACCAACAAAAGATTATGGTCTTATCCTGGATACAACGAAATTATTACAGGAAAAGCTGATGATGAGCGAATTAAAAATAACAAAGATATTCCGAATCCTAATGTTTCAGTTTTTGAAATTGCAAATCAACAAAAGAATTTAAACAATAAGGTAATGGCTTTTGGAAGCTGGAGAATGTATACAAATATTTTCAATCAAGAACGTTCTAAATTGTTTGTAAATGCTGGATATCAAGATAGTTTTAATCAAAACAAATCTGAACGAGAATTGCTTATCGAACGTTTTCAATTAGAAACACCAAAACAATGGTGGGCAACTAGATTTGATATTTTTACGCACGAATTTGCGTTAGAAGCGATGAAAAATCAAAAGCCAAAATTACTTTTTATTGGTTATGGAGAAGCTGATGATTACGGACATGATGAAGATTACGATCAATATATTACTTCAATAAATCGCAATGATAGAATGATTGAGGAATTATGGAATTATGTACAAAGCGATCCATTCTATAAAGATCAAACAACTATTATTGTAACAACTGATCACGGACGTGGAAATGGAAGACAATGGCCAGAACATTATGATGAAATTCCTGGATCAGACGAAGGTTTTATTTTGATGATTGGAAATGGGATTAATCCTAAAAAATTCAAACAGAAACAAACTTATCTCAATCAAATTGCCTCTACAATTGCTGATTTGATGAAAGTAAAAACATGGAATTATAAGGATTCTGGGAAGTCGTTATTGAAGTAAGATTTGTCTGCTTTGGATATGCAGTTTAAAACGATAAAATATGCCTTTCAGAGCATTCCTAACTGTAAAATTATTTATTCAAAACTTCACTCTCACAATATCAATAATTTAACCTAAAAAAATATGAACAATCTTTATACAAAATCGGGAGGTCTTATAATAGGCTCTATTAGAATGTCAAGTTTACTTGCTCAAATAAATATTTATGAAGATAAGTTAATAATAAATTATTTGTTTTTCTTTAAAATAATCCTTTTAAAAAAAGATATTATAGATATAATTCCATCTAACGATTTTTTTGAAAAAGGAATTAAAATTCTTCATAAAAATCCTAAATATGATTCAAAAATAATTTTCAGAGTTTCTAATCCTGATAAATTGATAGAAGAAATAAAAAAAACAGGTTTTATGAATTGTAATTAATGCTAAAATACATATTTTATTACATCATTATCAACCTTATTTTGTACTTAATTATTTATTTTATTTTTCATGATATCAATAATCAATTAGATTATTTTTATAAAGTAGAAATAAAAAAACTCCCATCAAAAAATTTGATGGGAGTTTATATTTCTAACTTGTTTGTTCTTGATTAATGAGCTGATTCTCTATTTTTTGATCGATTTCTTTAAAGAATCCGAAACCTTTTAAGATAATGATTAATCCAAAGACTAAAAGACAAATACCAACTCCTTTTCGCACCATAAATACTTTTTGATCGGTAAAACGTTTCTGTAGCTTCCCTGCCAAAAATATTTTACCCAAATCTATTACAAAATAGGTCGTCAAAACAACGCCCATATACAGCATAAAATCGCTTGGATTTGGATATTGAATCATAATTGAAGAAACAATTACAAACCAAAAAACAATGACACCGATATTCAACAAATTCATAATAAATCCATTGATAAACGTTCTCAAATAATTGTTGCTTACAAATCCCGCTTCGCCTTCTATATGTAGCTTTGGTTTAGAGAAATACATGAAAATTCCGTAAATCAACACAAAGAAACCTGCAATGATATAAATGCGGTAAAACTTTGGATGATTGGTCACATAATCTGTAAAATCTTTACTTCCATAATAGGCTGCTGCAATACATAAAATATCAGCTGCAATAACCCCTAAATCTAGGACTACAGCGGTTTTCCAACTTCTACGCAAACTGGTTTCAATAAGTAAGAAAAATACAGGTCCAATAAGAATTGTACTTAACAAAAAACCTATTAGTATGGCCGAAAATATTATTTCCATAACATAATTAAGGTCTGCAAGATAAGTCTAAAATATGAAACTTAAGCATCAACTAATTCAAAATCTAATTGCTTCTTGATTAAATCAGCATTTAAAACTTTGATTCTAACCGGACTTCCTAACTGATATTTAACACGTGTGCGTTTACCTATTAAAGCATGATTTTTTTCGTCAAAAACAAAATGATCACCTTTCATAGCACGAGAACGAATCAAACCTTCGCAACGCGTTTCTGGGATTTCAACAAAGATTCCATAATCTTGTACACCTGTAATAAAAGCATCAAAAGTTTCGCCAACAAATTGCTCCATGTATTTTACTTGCATATATTTTATTGACTCTCTTTCTGCTTCTGCAGCAATTTTTTCGCGAGAAGAACAATGTTTTGCTTTATCTTCGTAAACAGCTGCTGCAGGAGATTTTTTATCATCTAAATAATCTTGCAACAATCGGTGCGCCATCATATCTGGATAACGACGAATTGGCGATGTAAAATGCGTGTAATAATCGAACGCTAAACCGTAATGTCCTATATTCTCTGTTGTATATTTTGCTTTCGCCATTGTTCGCATTGCCAAAGTTTCAACCATATTTTCTTCTGGTTTTCCTTTCACTTCTGCTAACAACTTATTCATAGAATTGATAGTTGTTTTACGATCTCCAATCTCTAATTCATACCCAAATTGACGAATAAAATTTTTTAAGTCTAATAGTTTATCTGGATTTGGATCATCGTGAACTCGATAAATATAAGTGTTCGCATTCTCTTTTCCATGTTTATCTAAACTAATGAATTCTGAAACTTTTTTGTTACATAATAACATGAATTCTTCAATCAATTTATTCGAATCTTTCGAAATTTTGAAGAAAATTCCTTGTGGATTATGCGCTTGATCTAAATCGAATTTTACTTCAACTTTATCAAAATTAACCGCTCCATATTTCATACGTTTTTGGCGCATTGTTTTGGCTAAACGATCTAAAGTCAAGATTTCATCTTTAAAATCGCCATCTTTTCCTTCGATAATTTCTTGTGCTTCTTCATATGTAAAACGTCTATCCGAATGTGTAACAGTACGACCAAACCATGTTTTTACAATCTTCGCATTATCATCCATTTCGAAAACTCCCGAAAACGTATATTTATCTTCGTTTGGACGCAAAGAACACGCAACATTCGACAACACTTCTGGCAACATTGGCACTACTCTATCCACCAAATAAACAGAAGTTGCACGCTTATATGCTTCTTGCTCGATCAACGAACCTGGACGAACATAATGTGTAACATCGGCAATGTGAACACCAATTTCCCAGTTTCCATTCTCTAATTTTCGTATTGATAAAGCATCATCAAAATCTTTTGCATCTTTCGGGTCGATTGTAAATGTCGTTACATTTCGCATATCTCTACGACGAGCAGCTTCAGCTTCATCTATCGAAGTATCCAACTGATTTGCTTCTTCTTCAACTTCCTCTGGAAATTGAGCTGGCAAATCATATTCTAACAAAATTGCATGAATTTCTACATCCGTATCGTCTGGACTACCCAAAACTTGCGTGATTTCACCAAATGGTGAATTAGAACCTTCTGGCCAATTTGTTAATCGAACCACAACTTTTTCTCCTGGTTGAGCATTTTTAATTTTCTCTTTCGGAATAAAGAAATCGTGGTTACCATTTTGCATCGTTACAAAACCAAAATTTCCGTTCTTTCCTAACTCGAAAATACCTGTAAATTCAGTTTTATTACGCTCGATAATTTCTACAATTTCTCCTTCTGCTCTCGATTGATTGGCATGTTTTTTTGGATAAACATATACGCGAACCGTATCGCCCATTAAGGCATTTCGCGTTTTTCCTTTTTGTACAAAGACATCTTGTTCAAGACCATCAATCATAATATAAGCGCTTCCCGAAGAAGTCAAATCCGCAATCCCAACCATATAATCATTGGTTGCATTGATTTTGTATTTTCCTCTTTCTACTTCAGAAATCTTTTTGTCAGCTAATAAAACATTCAAATTCTTAATCAATAATTCTGTATCAATTCGATTTGTTAGGTTTAAAGCTGCTGCAATTTGTTTATAATTTAAAGGTTTATTCGGATTTTGAAATAAAACTTCGATGATAGACTTCGTAAACTTTGTTATGTTTTTGTCTTTTTTCGCCTTTGTATTTTTAAAATTTCTTCTTGGCATAATTTGTTTTCTGTCAAATCTCTTCTTTTTTTTTCGAGATTTATTTTAAAATAGTTAATAAATAAACATCTTAATTATTTGATTATCAAATCATTTTTAATAACTATTGATAAGATGTTAATAAACAACATAACCACTGCAAAGGTAATATATCCTTTTTCTAAAATAACAATTTACAGCCAATTCTATGTTACGGAAAGGATAAGATTACTTGTAACGTTTTGATTTATTGCGAAAATTGAGCCAAAAAAGCTATTTTTGCATTGATAATTAATTGAATGAAAACTAAACCATTATATCAAACTTACTTGATTAACCTTGATAGAGCTACGGATCGGCTTGAATTGATGCAAAAAGAATTCGAAAAATGTGAGATTACTTACGAAAGAATTTCTGCTGTAGATGCCAAAACTTTGGATTCGTCAACCTATAAAATAAAAAATAAATATGACCGCGATTTAGTTCCTGGAGAAATTGGTTGTTATTTGAGTCATGTGAAAACGCTAGAAACTTTTTTGGCTTCTGAAAATGATTTTGCTTTGATTATAGAAGATGATGCAATTTTGGTTGATGATTTTAAATCTGCTGTAGAACATGCTCTTTCTAATTATGAAGAACTTTCTAACAAGCATAAATGGGATGTTTTGAAGCTATTTAACGGAAAAAGAAAACATATAAAAATTGCTGATGTGAATAATAAATACATTATTGGTGCTTGTGGAACGAGTATTCCAATCACAACAATTGCAGCCATTTGGACAAGAAAGGCCGCAGAAAAATTTTTGAATAAAATTAAAACGCCACTACCTATGATTCAACGTCCAATTGATTGTGATTTGCAGCATGCTTGGGAATTTGATTTAAGAATTTACAACCTTCTTCCATCGCTTGTTAAACCAGCTCCAGTAGAAACGCAAATTCAGATTAATCGCAGTTTAAGAAAGTCTAAATTTCCAAAACAAATTCAATACGAATTGAATCGATTATTTCCTAAATATTTCTATTTGATTAATCATCATGGTTTCAAAAAATTCTATGATAGTTTTATTGTGAAGAAAAATGAAAGAATTTCTTAATCAACAATTATTACACTTATTAAGTTACTGAATTAAAATAAATTAACAACCTTTATCAACAGTTATAAACATTGTTAATTTCGATATAAAATACAAAAAAAGCAGTTTCAAGACTTTGAAACTGCTTTTTCATTTATAATAATTCGATGCTTTCTTCTTTTAATTTTTCTTTTACTTTTCCGTCCCAAATACTCGCTTGTACTTCGCCAATATGTCGAGATTTCAACATAAACATACACATACGAGATTGTCCAATTCCACCTCCAATTGATTCTGTTAACTGATCATCTAACAACATCGAGTGAAATAATAAATTTTTACGATCCGAAAAATCTCTAATTTCTAATTGTTTGGTCAAAGCTTCTTTATCTACACGAATTCCCATCGAGGATAACTCGAAAGCAGATTCTAAAACAGGGTTCCAAACTAAAATATCACCATTAAGACCTCTAAAACCAGCACTGTTTTCTGTACTCCAATCGTCATAATCAGCGGCACGTGCATCGTGTAATTCTCCATTACTCAATTCTCCTCCAATTCCGTAAATAAAAACAGCTCCAAATTCTTTACAAATTGCATTTTCACGTTGTTTCGGCGTAAATGTTGGATACTTTTGTAGTAAATCTTCAGAAGAAATAAATGTAATTTGTTCTGGTAAAACAGCTTTCAATTGTGGATATTTCGCCTCTACATTTTGCTCCGTTTTTTTAATAACTTTATAAATCGATTTTACTGTCGAAAAAAGATAATCCAATTGACGATCTTGTGGAACAATTACTTTTTCCCAATCCCATTGATCCACATAAATAGAGTGAATTGGCGAATAATCTTCGTCTGGACGCAAAGCGCGCATGTCTGTTATAATTCCTTCGCCTGGCTCAATTTCTAATTCTTTCAAACGAATACGTTTCCATTTTGCCAAAGAATGTACAACTACCGCATTTTTATCATTCAAAGATTTTATAGGGAATTTTACAGGTCTTTCGATACTATTCAAATCATCATTAATACCTGTTCCGTCCAAAACTACCAATGGTCCAGAAACTGGAATAATGTTTAATTCTTTTTGTAATCCTTTCGAAAATTCTTCTTTTACAAAAGAGATTGCTTGTTCTCTACGTAATAATGCTCTGCTCATCTTTTTAATCTTTAAATGATTTGTTTTTTTAACTGATGTAAAAGTAGAACAGCTAAAATCAATAAATATACTATTGACTTAAATTGGTTTAAAAATATTTAATTTTAAATATAAAATATTATTTATACTTAACTATTTAAACTTTATAATAGTTTTAAATTTAATTTTTAAAATAAAAATCGGTCAACTCTAACGAATTGACCGATTTTATATCTTATAATAGATGTATAAAATTATCCGTTGTATGAACAAGCAATTTTATCTACGCGTCCTTGGTGACGACCACCTTCAAATTCTGTTGCTAAAAATGTATTCACAATTTCTTCTGCATAGTCATACGCAATAAAGCGTGCAGGTAATGTTAACACATTTGCGTTATTGTGTTGACGAGCTAACTTGGCAATATCCGTCATCCAACATAATGCAGCACGAATTCCTTGGTGTTTATTTGCAGTCATTGTAACGCCTTGCGCACTACCACAAATCAAAATTCCGAAATCTGCTTTTCCATCTTCTACAGCTTGTGCCGTTGGGTGTGCAAAATCAGGGTAATCAACACTCGCTGTTGAGAACGTACCAAAATCCTCAACCTCAAATCCTTGACTTGTTAAAAAGGGTACTAATTTCTCCTTATAATCGAACCCAGCATGGTCCGCTCCGATTGCAATTTTCATTTAATTAACAGGTGTTTTTGTTGTTTTTGTTTAAATAATTGTAAATCAAATGTTAAGTAAAAGTAACAACTTGTTAAAAGATGATTGAATAAAACTAATAACTTTTCGAGAGAAAAATTTGGAAATCTGATTCAAAAAATCAATTAGAAATAAATCAATACAAGTCAAGTAAAAGTTTTCATTTTGGCATAAAAGATTTACACACCGTTATGAATAGTTTTCACAAAACTTCTTTTTAACAAAAGTTGTTTATCAACCAAAATGATAAATTGTTGATAGAATATCTAACTCTTTCATTACAAAACAAAATTACAAATAATAGCTTGTTAATTGCTATTAAATAAAATTTATCTCACTTTAGTTATCCACATATTAACAGTGCTAATAATAGTAACATATTTTTCTTTTTTTAAAATTTAAAAATTAATTAAACTATATATATTATTATGAATTGTTAATAGTTGAAAATTGTATTGAATGATTTTAAGTCTCAAAATGAAAGTTTGATTACTTTTGTGTAGTTCAAAATTTCAAATCAAAATATGAAAACAATCAACGACTACAATTTCGAAAACAAGAAAGCATTGATTCGTGTTGACTTCAATGTTCCGCAAGACGAAAATTTAAATGTGACAGATGATACACGTATTAGAGCTGCAAAACCAACGATCGACAAAATATTGAAAGATGGTGGCGCTGTTGTATTAATGAGTCATTTGGGACGTCCTAAAGGCGAATTCAATGATAAATATTCATTAAAACATATTGCATCAAAAGTTTCAGAAATTCTTGGTGTTGATGTGATCGTTGCGAATGATGTTATTGGCGATGATGCGAAACAAAAAGTTAGTAATCTAAAACCAGGCCAAGTTTTATTATTGGAGAATGTTCGTTTCCATAATGAGGAAGAAGCTGGAGATAAAGACTTTGCAAAATCATTGGCTCAATTTGGAGATATTTATGTGAATGACGCTTTCGGAACAGCACACCGCGCACATGCTTCGACTGCAATTATTGCTGAATTTTTCCCGGGAAATAAATGTTTTGGTTTGTTAATGGAACAAGAATTAACAGCTATTAACAAAGTGTTATCAGACGGAGAAAAACCTGTAACAGCGGTACTTGGAGGAGCTAAAGTATCTTCTAAAATTACGATTATCAACAATATTTTACCCGTTATTGATAACTTGATTATTGGTGGTGGAATGACGTATACATTTGTAAAAGCAAATGGCGGAAATATTGGAAATTCGTTGGTAGAAGATGATAAATTAGATTTAGCGAAAGAAATTTTGGCTGAATGTGAAAAACATAATGTAAAAGTTTATTTACCAGTTGACAATGTAATCGCTGATAATTTCAGTAACGATGCAAATACACAAACAGTTCCTTCAGATGAAATTCCTGATGGATGGATGGGAATGGATGTTGGTGTAGAATCTTCAAAAGTTTTTGCAGATGTAATTAACAATTCGAAAACAATTCTTTGGAATGGTCCTTTAGGTGTTTTTGAAATGTCAAATTTTGCAAAAGGAACTATTGCTTTAGGTGATGCAATTGCTGAAGCTACTGCAAACGGCGCTTTCTCGCTTGTTGGTGGTGGAGATTCTGTTGCGTTCGTAAAACAATTTGGTTATGATGATAAAGTTAGCTACGTTTCTACAGGAGGTGGAGCAATGTTAGAATCGTTGGAAGGTAAAGAATTACCAGGAGTTGCTGCAATTTTAAAATAAGACAACAATTTTTCAAGATAAATGAAGCTGAGCATTTGCTCGGCTTTTTTTGTGACTTTTTAAGTCATCCTGAACTCGTTTCAGGATCACACCTTATGAGAAACTGAGTTTATTTCATTTTGATAATTGTTAATAGTAATTGGTTGTTATTTAATAAATTAACTATTTTTCAACTGAGTTATAAAAAGAATGTTTATAGCCTGATTAATTACTCAAATTGTTAATATTAAACTATTCAAAATAAATGAATTAAAAAGTTATGAATAAACTTTATTAAAACTTGTGAATAATGATGATTTTAGAACTAAATTGATTTAAGACAGTTAAAATTGTTAATTATAAAATATTGCTAAACAATAAATTAAAAAGTAATTAAGATAGTTTATCAAAAATTGTTGAAACTGAAATCTCCCTACAATTAGCCATTTTATTTATAGAAAAGGATTGTTATATTCGTAATGATTTAATAATCAATCTATGAATGAATTTAACCAACGACTAAACGAAGTAGAAAATCATTTGCAACACAATGATCTTGATTTGGGTTATCGCCGATTAATTGATTGTGTGTTGGATTTGGGTGAGAAATCTTTTTACAAAGAGATTATCTCCTATTCGGATCTTTATTACAACGAAAATTCTACGAACGAAAATAAAACAACGCAAGCTTTACAATTGGTGGAAAAATTGAAACAAGCTTCTCCTCCGCCCTTTCAGAAAGAAGAAACGTTGATATCAACCAATAATGTTGAAAAAGCTTATCATCGTCGAAATTTTAAACTTCATCCGATCACTTTTGATTTGAAATCACGAGAAGTTGTTGGATTAGTTGGAGAAAATGGAAATGGAAAAACAACTTTATTACGTTTGATTTGTGGTGAATTGAAACCAACTTCTGGCGAAATAAATTATCATTTTTCTAAAGCAAAACCGTTTAGTTTCGAGCTGAAAACAAAATTGGTTTATGTGCCACAACGAATTGAGGTTTTATATGGTTCGTTGATGGAAAATCTACAATTTACCTTGACATGTTATGATATTTACAGCGAAGAAAATTGGTTGTTGGCGAATGTTATGTTGGCGCGTTTGGGGCTTTGGCCGTACAAGGATTTGCAATGGCGACAATTGTCGTCTGGTTATAAAATGCGATTCGAGTTGGCGCGAACGTTATTGCGTCGCCCAAAAGTATTGTTGCTAGATGAACCTTTGGCGAATTTGGATATTTTGGCGCAACAAATTATTCTCGAAGATTTGAAATTTTTATCACAATCTATTCGCAATCCTTTTGGTGTTATTTTGAGTTCTCAACAATTATACGAAGTTGAAAAAGTATCGACAGAAGTTCTCTTTTTGGAGCAAGGAAAGCTTAAAATACAAGGAGATACAAATGATTTGGAAGGTGATTTTACGATTGTTGAAATTGATGTTGAAAACACAAAAGAAGAGTTATTAACAGCTTTATCCAACATCGAAATTAAGCAAATAAAATTCAATGGAGGATCGTATATCGCGTATTTTGATAATAGAATTTCGATGAATATGATTTTATCCGAAATCGGAAAATCATCATTGAAAGTAAAATACATTCGAGATATTTCGAAATCAAGTCGTCGCTTTTTTGTCAATTAAAACTAACCAACTATGTTCAAAAAAATAAATCAAACTTTAATTACCAAATATCCATTGATTTGGAATCTGAAATTTATTTGGATTTTGTTGACGGTTTTAGTTTTCAACTTGATTGCATTTATCAATGGTTTTTTGTTTTTTACTAAAAAATCTCAACTGCAAGAAACTGGATTTTATGAAGTGTTTTTCAACTCAGGAATTGCAATTTATTATCTATTAATTGGTGTCATTATCGGCGTTATTTGGTTGTATTTCTATATAAAAAATAATCGTTTCAAATCAAATTACCCTACCTCAAGAAATTATTTGTTCAAAGAATTTTTAGCCGTTTTCGTCATTATATTTTTGATGTTTTATGTACCAAATTCGTTCAAAACTGGTCTTAAATTACGTGTTTCAAATTATATGAGCGAAGAACAATATTTGAAAGATATCGATATTATCAATAGAACGCAAGGTTTTACGTTGCAACCAAATTTTGGATACGATAATTATTCGAGAAATTTGTCTGTTCCAGCTTTTGATTCGTTGGTTTTGGAAAAAGAAACAAGAGAATTATATGAAAAAAATAAGAGAGAATATTTAAGAAAAAATCCAACATACTCATATGATGCTTTTTTGGATCCGTATTTCAGAAATCCTGAATTTGAAACCTTATTAAGAGATTATTTTCCGGAGCGATTTAGTTATTCTAAAATTAATTTTAATCAAACGTATCAACCTCTAAAAAAGAATAATTCATCTACAGATTCATTTCAAGAAGAAATGGACTATCCTACTACAGCAGCTGTAGATTCAACTTATGCTGTTGTCGATTCTGCTGCAGTATCATTAAATTCTGCTGGAAAACCAGATGTTTATTACAACTTAGCAAGTTTGTATAATTATAGTTTTTTGGTTTTTAACAATCCGAAAGATTCTACTTTAAATCATCAATTTTATGATGAACAATGGATTGCTTTGTTGCAAAAAAATGATCGAAAAGTAATTGAAAATTTATTGAATAATTATACCGATTTATTAAAAAAGCAAGAAATTGGTTATCAGTTCAAACATAAAAATTGGATTGATTATTTGCCTCAATATCCATATTATTTCATTGATCATAAATTGAATTATATTGATCCTTATCAAACTGTAGATAAAAAACTGAATGATTATATCAACCAATCAAGTTTAAACAAAGTGTATGAAAATATTGAGTTTTCGAAATATAGTTCCACTTGGTTAGAACATATTCAGTATTATTTACTAATCGCTTTAGTTATTACCGTTCTTATCATTACATTCAGATTTAGTTCGTTCAAAGTTTGGTTAATTTCATTAATTGGCGCAGGAATTTTGGCAATTTTAGGAAGCGTTTTCGGAATTTCTATCGATGCGAGTATTGGTTATACACAATTCACACCTTATATTATTTTATTTGTTTTTTACATTGCATTTATAGTGATTACACTAATTGGCTTACGTTCCAAAAAATATAAAGTTTTGACAGGTGTTAATCTTAATTGGTTTGTTGCGACCAATATTTTTATTGGAATTGTGATGCTTAGTTTTTACACAGATTTGCGTGAAGAAATGTTATATGAAGCAAATAAACATATGAATATTTATGAGTTTAGACAAACAAATAAAGAATTATTGATGTTACAAGAATTTGCAAAAATTTTTCTTTACATCAATCCAATTTTATATTTAATAAGTTTTTATTTCATCATTAATCTTTATAAAAAATGGCAAGCAATGCCAGAAGAATAAAAAAAGAAAAGCGAGCCGATTTAGCTCGCTTTTCACTTGATAATTGAATGAAAATGAATTTTAAAAACTACTTTAAAAAAACTTACTTATGAAATAAAATAACACATTGTGCTATTCAATAATAATTTTAAAACTCATACAAATTTTAAAATATTCTTTCAAAATTTAAATTAATAGAGGTTAACCATCAAAATTTATAGGTTAACCCTATTTTTTATGATTTTATGCACATTTAGACGAATGTCTATTTCCTTTTGCATCACGTTTTTTGTGCATACTAAATTTATCAGATTTCATACGTTTTTCACGATCTTGTTTGTATTGATTGAACTGATTTTTGTCTAAAATTTTCTCTAATTTAATATCAAAATCGTTTGTACCTTTTTCTGGTCGAGAACCTCTTTCTCCTTTTTGAGTAGAATTTTTGTCTCTGTTCGCAAATTCTTTTTTCATGTCAGAATCTCTACTTTCTAACAACGATTTTACTTTTTTCTTTTGAGTAGAACTCAAATTATATTGATCAAATTTTTTTAATTGTTGATCTACAGTTGGGCGTTCTCTTTGCTCTTTTCTATTTCCAGATCGTTCACCTTGTTGTGGTCTTTCTTGTGCGGATAATGTCATTACCATCATCATGCTTGCTAATAAAAATACTTTTTTCATAATCTATGTTTTTTATAACTAAATGTTAGAATTATATTCTTTTCATTTTTCTTGAAACAAAGTTGCAACACAAAAAAAAAGACGTCAAAAATATTGAGGTAAACGAGTGTTAAGTAGCGGTGAAATAAAAGATTTATTAAAATTTTTAACAAAATTGTCAAATTTATTGAATAAAAAAATCCATTCGATAAAGAATGGATTTTGATGTATTTTTTTTTGAAAAATTATTTCAATTCTTTTCCTAATAATTTTCCAGTTGATTCGTAAGCAGAAGCAATTCGACCGTATTCCATAACAAAATCATTTTTACCCGAAGTTCCTTTTACTTTATCCGATTTTATAGAAAGTAAAATGTTAGAAAGATTTGCAGTTTCAACAAAATTTAAAGTTGTGCTTAGTTTTGCTGGTTCAATAGCTATACCAGCATGATAACCAGGATAAATCCATTCAGAATTGATAATCAAAGTATATTTTGCAGCTGGATTTTTTACAAAATTTAATTTTTTAGATTTAGTAGTTCCTTTTATAAATTTATCCAAAAAAGTAACATTTCTATTTTCATTCCAATCTGCAAGCCATTGTTTCCAATAATTTTCTCCTCTTTTCGGATTATTTAAAACATCTTTTTCACGTTTCTCTAAATATTCAGTTTCAGTTTTATTTTCATCATAAAATTTAACATCATCAAATAATAGTTGAACATTAATTTCTTTTTGATCTTTTAAAAAATCAGTGTTTCCAGATACAACCTGAATCTTTTGAGCAAAAGTTAAAATGCTTGTTATAAAGCAAATCATCAGTAAATAATTCTTCATACAGTATTGTTTTTCAGTAAAAATATAAATATTCTTTAAATAGTTATTGTATAATCATTTAAAGAAATATTATTTGGAAACGTTTATTGTTTATAAATAGTTTGTAAGTCTTGGAAAAATTTTACTGAAAATAATAATCAAAACGTTTGGTACACTACTTTTGTCTTAACAAAGTTTAACAATATTGTATGAAAGTTTTAATTTCTAAATCAATTGTATTTGTTAATTTTAGAGGAAATTTGAATCAATAATATAAACATTAATTTCAACGAAATTTTGGATATACAACAACTAAACCAACAAATAGAAGCAAAAAGCGAAAGCATTGCAAGGTTGACATCGGAAATAAATAAAGCGATTATTGGACAAGAAAAAATGATTGAAAGTCTATTAATCGGATTACTTGGAAATGGACACGTTTTATTAGAAGGTGTTCCTGGATTAGCAAAAACATTAGCTATTAAAACATTATCTGATGCTGTTGATGGATCTTTTTCTCGTATACAATTTACACCAGATTTGTTACCTGCCGATGTTGTGGGGACACTTATTTATAATGTAAAAGAAAACGATTTTAGAATCAAAAAAGGACCAATATTCGCCAATTTTGTTTTAGCTGATGAGATTAACCGTTCGCCTGCAAAAGTACAATCTGCCTTGTTAGAAGCAATGCAAGAGCGTCAAGTAACAATTGGTGACGAAACGTATCTGTTACAAAAACCTTTCTTGGTTTTGGCGACTCAAAATCCGGTGGAACAAGAAGGAACTTATCCTTTGCCAGAAGCACAAGTTGACCGTTTTATGTTGAAAACGGTCATTACTTATCCAGAATTTGAAGCAGAACGTTTGATTTTAAGAAATTCGATTAATCAATCTTTTCCAAAAATTGAGAAAGTAATCTCTATTCAAGAATTGTTGGATGCGCGCGAAATGGTGAAACAAGTTTATATGGACGAAAAAATTGAAAAATATATTTTGGATATTATTTTCGCGACTCGTTTTCCAGAAAAAGTTGGATTAGAAAAATTGGTTCCAATGATTTCGTTTGGTTCTTCGCCTCGTGGATCGATCAATTTGGCACAAGCTTCAAAAGTGTATGCATTTTTACGCAAACGCGCTTATGTTATTCCAGACGATGTACGTGCAATGGCAAAAGATGTGTTGCGTCACCGTATCGGAATTAGCTACGAAGCAGAAGCAGAAAATGTTACGCCAGAAGAAATTATAGACAATATTCTTAATGTTGTTCCAGTTCCTTAAACCACTATTCAAAATCATTTAAACTTTGGATGCAAAAGAAATCATCAAACGTGTAAAACGTATTGAGCTAAAAAGCAAGCGTAAAGCGAGCAACCTTTTTATGGGTGAATATCACAGTTCATTCAAAGGAAGAGGTATGATTTTTAGTGAAATTCGTCCTTATCAATATGGTGATGACGTTCGTAATATCGATTGGAATAAAACGGCTCGGTATAGCGAACCTTATGTAAAAGTTTTTGAAGAAGAACGAGAATTAACCATGTTTTTATTGGTTGATGTTTCGAATTCTGAAAACTTTGGAACACGAAAACAAATTAAAATGGAAACGATTGCTGAATTGAGCGCTACATTGGCTTTTTCGGCAATTACCTATAATGATAAAGTTGGTTTGATATTATATTCGGATCAAGTGGAGAAATTTATTCCACCCAAAAAAGGAAAACAACATGTGTTGCGTTTGGTAAGAGAAATTGTTTCTTACGAACCAAAAAGCAAGAAAACTGATTTGGCAGCGACGTTGGAAACATTTATAAATTTGGTTCGCCGAAAATCAAATGTTTTTATTCTTTCAGATTTTATTGATTCTTCTGATTATGAAAAAGCATTGCGAATCGTGGCAAAAAAACATGATGTGACTGGAATTAGAGTTTATGACGAAAAAGAGCAATCTTTTCCAGATGTCGGTTTGGTTCATGTGCAAGATAACGAAACAGGCGAAATTCGCTTGATAGATACTTCATCGAAGAAATTGCGTCAACAATATGCGCAATATTATCGCGATTTAGATCAACGTTATCAATCTATTTTCAAGAAAAATCATTCAGGCGCAATCAGTATTCGTACCGACGAAGATTATGTTCGCCCATTGTTAAACTACTTTAAAAGTCATAAAGCCTAATGAAGAATTTATTGCTTTTAGTAAGTTTTTTTATCTTTCAATTTTCGTTTGCGCAAGAAATTACACCAAAATTGGATCACACGACAATCAAAATTGGCGAGATAATCCAATATGAAGTAAAAATTGATTACAAAGAAGGAGATAAAGTTGTTTTTCCTACGATTTCAGATTCAATTAATCATCATATCGAAGTTTTAGGTCAAAAAATTGACACTATAAAAACGGATGGAAAATCTGAAATTGTTCAACATTTAGAACTGACTGGATATGATGCAGGTAAATTTAATATTCCGTCATTTATCATTCAGAAAAATGGAAAAGATTTAACAACAAAACAACTTGAAATTGATATTCAAGATATTGCAGTTGATACAACGAAAAATGCAATTTTCCCGATAAAACCTGTAATGGAAGAAGAATATTCTATTGGAGATTATTGGAATAAATATTGGTTGTACGGCATTATTGCCTTGATTTTATTTATCATTGGAATTGTTTTGGTTGTATTATATGTTCGCGCAAAATCGAAATTATCTGGCAAAGATTCGTACAAAACGCCTTATGACGAAGCGAAAGCAAGTTTGAAAGCCTTGGATGCCAAGAAATATTTGAAACGTGGTGAACAAAAAGAATATTATACACAATTATCATTTATTGTAAGACGATATTTAGGACGTATTTACAACTTTTCGGCATTAGAAATTCTGTCGGATGATTTGGTAAAATATGTTGCAACAAAACCAGATGTTTTACCAGAAGATGTACAAAAATTTAAACAATTTTTGTTCGATGCTGATTTGGTAAAATTCGCCAAACAAGAGTTTGATGAACCGACAAATACTTCGCACCGAAATTGGGTAGATGAATTTGTAGATCGTGTAAAACCATTAGAAATTCCAGAGAATGAAGATTTGAAAAAAGACCAAGTGACGGGAGAAAAATATAAACAGTTTAATAACAATTAGGAATGCTAAATTTTGAGTTTCAAAATCCTTGGATCTTACTCTTATTGCTTGCTTTGCCTTTCTTTATTTTCAGAGAAATTCGCAAAACGAGCCAGAAAAAAGCATCCTTAAAATTACCTTCGCTCAAAGCATTTGGAGGTGCAAAAAGTTCGTTAGCGACGTACAAACCACTTTTATTTTTGATGCGAATTATCGCAATGGCTTTGTGCATTGTTGCTTTAGCTCGTCCACGTTATGTAGATGTTACGACAAAAGTAAAATCGGACGAAGGAGTTGATATTTTATTGACTGTAGATACGTCATTGAGTATGTTAGCGCGCGATTTGAAACCAGATCGTTTAACAGCGTTAAAAGAAGTTGCAAAAGACTTTTCACTTGGAAGAAAAACGGACAGAGTTGGTTTGGTCGAATATTCTGGAGAAGCTTTGACACGTGTTCCATTAACAACAGATCGTGATGTTTTGATACAAGAAATCGAAATGTTACATTCTGGTAGTTTAGCTGATGGAACAGCAATTGGAGTTGGTTTGGCAACAGCTGTTAATCATCTTAAAAATAGTAAAGCAAAATCTAAAGTAGTTATTTTGATTACAGATGGTGTTGAAAGTGTAAATCCTTCTGGAGATTTGATGTATGTTTCACCGAGACAAGCCGCTGATATTGCAGCAGAGAAAGGGATAAAAGTATATACAATTGGTATTGGAACAAACGGAATGGCGCCTATGCCTGTTGGTTACGATATGTTAGGTGATTACGTTTTTGAGATGCGTCCTGTACAAATTGACGAAAAACTGTTAGAAGAAGTTGCAGATAAAACTGGAGGTTTATATTTCCGTGCAACAAACAATGAAAGTTTGAAAAACATTTATAACGAAATTGATAAACTTGAAAAAACAGAGATTAACGAAGTCAAATATTATAATTATACCGAATTGTTTGCACGATTCTTATTGCCTGCATTCATTATTTTGGTATTAGAAGCCATTTTACGAAGAACCGTTTTTAAAGAATTAATCTAATGCAGTGGGGAGAATTACATAATATTTGGTTGATGATTTTATTGTTTGTCGTTATTTTTCTATCGATAACAGTATTTCAATGGCGCGAACGTGTAAAGAAAACATTTGCAGATAAAGAACTGTTTCCATTTGTTTTTCCAATCACTTCTTCAAAGCGTTATGGTTTCAAAATCATTGCATTTTGTGTGGCTTTATTTTTAATGGTAATTGCATTGATGGATCCACTTTATGGTGAACGAGATGTGCAAGTAAAGCGCGAAGGAATTGATATGGTTTTCTTGTTAGATTTATCAAGTTCGATGAATGCACAAGATGTTGCTCCTTCGCGATTAGAAAAAGCAACAAAATTAATTACAGAAACATTACATCAATTAGGAGGAGATAGAGCTTCTTTGGTTGCGTTTGCAGCGAATGCTTACACGATTTCTCCATTGACAAATGATTATGCTGCAATCGAAAGTTATTTGCAAAATGTTAATACTGAGTTAATTTCGAGCCAAGGGACAAATTACTTAAATGCGATTCAGGAAGCTGCAAAAACATTCAAAGGATCGGCGAATACAAGTAAATTAATTGTACTAATTTCGGATGGAGAAGACAACGAAAATACAGTTAATCAAGCTTCTAAAATAGCAAAAGATAACGGAATTCATATTGTATCAGTTGGTGTTGGAACAGATAAAGGAGCTCCAATTCCGATGTATTACAATGGCTACGCCGAAGACTATAAAAAGGACGAAACAGGTTCTATAGTTATTACAAAATTAGAAGATAAAAATCTTCGCAAATTGGCACAAGATACAAACGGAACTTACATTCATTTGGATAATACGCAAGATGCATTATCCGCATTATCAATGTATAAAGCCCGATTAGATAAAAACGAAATTGCTAACTCTACAACAAGAGATATGAATCATATTTATCAGTGGTTTTTAGCGGTTGCGGTTTGTTTACTTTTTGTGGAATTATTAACATCTGAATATAAGATTTTTAACAAAAAGAAATAGTAAGTTTGTATGGTAAAATGATGTACTTTTTAAAACAAATAGGATTTTTAGGAATAATGCTTTTATCCGTTTTTGGTTATAGTCAATCGAAAGCGAAAAGCTACATTATTGAAGGAAACGAGTATTATCAAAAAGGAAAATTTGATAATGCAGAAGTTGCCTACAAGAAAGCTACCATGGAAGATCCAACTTCTGTCAAAGCAAATTACAATTTAGGAAATGCTTTATTTCAACAAAAACGTTACAAAGAAAGTATAGCGCATTACAAACGTTCTGCTGAAGTATCTAAAACGAATAATGATAAACATTTGGCTTATCACAATTTAGGAAATGCTTTTATGCAGGAAAAAGATTATCAAAATGCTGTTGATAATTACAAACAAGCCTTACGAAATGATCCAAAAGATGATGCAACACGTTACAACTATGCATTAGCAAAAAAAATGTTAGAAAAAGAACGTGAGAAACAAAAAGATCAAAATAATAAGGATAATAAAGATCAAAACAAACAAGATCAAAATAATCAGCAAAAACAACAACAGCAGCAAAATAAACAGAATCAACAAAACCAAAATAACCAAAAGCAAAATCAGAATCAGAATCAATCTCAACAACAACAATCTGATCAGCAGAAACAGCAAAATCAAGGAGGAAACCCGAAAGCTGGTGGTGAAAATGGAAACAATAAAGGACAAGGAAATAATCAATCTCCAGAAATCAAACAAGGAAATAATGGAGACGGAAAAGAACAAGATAATGCAAAGAATAATTTGGGAGACGGTTTGCTAAAAGCATTGCAAAATCAGGAAGCCAAAACCCAACGAAAAATTATTCAACAAAAAGCAGAAAAACAACGAACAACAACATCTAAGGATTGGTAATGACAACGACAAGCGTTTTAAATAGCTTTTTAGTGTTTGCCTTAACGTCTATCACAGCGTTAGCACAACAAATTTCTTTTAAATCTGATGCAGATAAAACACAGGTCAGTTTAGGAGAAGCATTTAGCGTGGGCTTTTTTATCGAATCTAATACAGATAGTTATTCGATTGATCAACCAATGAAATATCCTCCACATAATGGATTACAAATTGTAGGTGAACAACGCTCGCAAAATGTTTCTTATGTGAATGGAAAAGGAGTGATAGAAGAAGGAATTATCCTTGCTTTTGTTGCTGAAAAAGAAGGTAAATATCGAATTGGAGCTGCTAAAATTGTGATTAATGGAAAAACCTATACATCGAAACCTGTCGATGTTGTAGTGAAAGGAACGGGGTTGACGCACAACAATTTTAGAAGTAATACTTCGCAGCCTGTTTTTCTACAAAGTAAAGTTTCGAAAACGAATCCTTATGTGAACGAACAAGTTGGTTTATCAGTAAAATTATACGTAAAAGATTTATCTTATCTTAATCGTAAACAAAACTTTCGTCAAGGAAATTTAGACGGATTAAGCCCAAAAATTGTAAAAAGCTCTCCCGAAAATATCAAGCAAGAAATTGTTGGAGGAAAACAATATTTCTCCGAAGAAATTGCACGTTATTATGTTTTTCCTCAAAAACCAGGAAAGATAGAAATCGATCCGTTTTCGGTAGATGTGGTGTTGCCAACAACGTATGGAACGGAGCCTGTAGAAGTGCGTAGTAATCCAGTTGTGATTAATGCAAAAGCACTTCCAGAAGAAGGAAAGCCAAAGAATTTTAGCGGTGCAGTTGGTCAATTTAAAATGAACGCTTCGGTTGATAAAAAAGAAGTTGCAACCAATGAAAGTGTAAATTTTGATGTTGAAATTATTGGAACAGGAAACTTTAATACGATTAATTTACCTGAAATTACGACGCCAAAAAATTTAGAAAAATTCGCACCGAAAAAACGCGATGCATATAAAACCTATGATACAGGAATGAAAGGAAAAGTTGCTGAGCAAACAGTTCTTGTCCCAAATTTTGGAGGAGAATATACGATTTCGCCTGTAGAATTTTGTTATTTCGATCCTGTTAAAGAGAAATATGTAACCTTGAAATCAGATTCGATTAATTTGTCTGTTTCAGGTTCTAAAACTTCTTCTGCAACGGCTGTGGCTTCTAATTCACCAGATTCGACAATTTCTGATAAAATAGAAGAAATGACGAACGATGTGAAAGAAGGAAAAAGCGGTTGGTTGTGGTTAACTGGTGGTGTAATTGCATTGAGTGCTGGAAGTTTATTTTTGATGAGAAAGAAAAATAACCCGACACAAAAACAAAAAATTGAACCAAAAATAAAACCTCTTAACGAGCAAAATAATTTTGAATCATACCAACCAAAAACAGAAACCCAAAAGTTTACTTTGGTTGAAAAACCAACGATAAATTCGAGTCAAATTTCTGCTGAATTAGATGAATTGAAGCAAAAAATAAACGTTGAAGACCAAAAAGATTTTTATCAATTACAAGAAAATATTTTGTGTAATGCCGCGCTATTAAAAACGAATACAGATTTAGCTCATTTTTCTGACGAGGTGATTGCAAATAAATTGATTGAAAATGGTGTGAGTGAATTAGCCGTAGAACAATGGAAATTGTTGCTGAACAACGCACGACAAGCTAAATATGCCTTTGGTGGTTTGCATCAAAATTTAGAAGAAGTTTTCGAAGCTACGCAAAATATTTCCGAAGAATTATTACGAAAATAAATTTCAAGTTTTTTAGATAGTAAAAGGGACAATCTCAGTTTTGAGTTGTCCCTTTTATTTTTGCTCTTACAACTCATCCTCAAAAATTGACAATTCGGTAACATATAATTTCAAACGAAAAGTGTTTGTAAGAACTTTGACTCAACAAATAAAAAAACACAAATGATGAAAACAATTTTCTTAACAATCGCAATTTTATTCACTGTATCAACTTTTGCACAAAAGAATTTTGAATCAGATATGAATAAAACTTTAACGGAATGGAACAAAGGAAATCATTCTTCTGAAGCTAATTTTAAGCAATTAATAAATGATTATCCAAATGAATGGTTACCAAAATATTACTTGACTTTTTCTGAAGTTTTGAAAACGTTCGAATCAAAAGATATTACTAAAAATGAAAAAATTCTTTTGAATGTAAAAACTCAAATCGATGATTTAGTCAGAAATAATCCATTAAATGTAGAAATTCTCAATTTGAAAGCCTTGTATTTAACAGCAGAAATTGTGCAGAATCCAATGCAAAATGGAGCAATTTATTATCCAGAAGTAGTACAAATCTATCAAAAATCGTTGATGTTAAATCCAACTAATCCGCGTTCTGTTTTAGGTTTGGCTGAGTTTAATATCAATGCTGCAAAATATAGAGGAATGGATATTACACAAGATTGTAAAAATGTAAAAAAATCTTTAGCTTTATTTAATGCTGAAAAGCCAAAAAATAATGAACCGATATGGGGAAAAAATCGTGCCGAAGCCTTGTTGAATAACGAATGTAAAAACGTACTATAATGATAGCTTTAGTTGCACAATTTATTCACGAAATTATTTTTTGGTTAATTAATTTGATTGCTTGATATGGATAAGTATTATAAAGGATATTTGAGATTATTTTCATTTGTATTTTCATTTGCAATTTTAGTATATGTATTTGATTTTAGTACAATTAATTTTCAAAATAATTCAAATTTTGATTTAGGTGTAGAAGTAGGCTTGTTAACAGGAAACTTTCTAAAATTTGTTGCTTTAGGGTTGGTCTTTTTAAAATTCTTAGAAGGAATTATTGTTTCTGACAAAAAGTTAATTGTTCGTAATATTTTGATTCTATTTGTAATCAATGTTTTGATTTATAGCGTGATATTTTTTACATCTCCAAATGTATCATTCAATCAATTTTTTCATCCAGAAGCTATCAAATATTTTATCGGATATTTTTCGTTCAGTGTTGCAGCATCTTTTGTGAATACAAGCATTTTTAATGAATATAGAATAGATGTACCAGATTCGCCTAAACCAGAAAAAGTTTTAAGAAAGTATTTTTTACGTTCTATTATTTATACGTTGGTATTGTATTATGTATTCGTGGAGTTTGCGAATCTCCTTTTGCAGAAATATATTTTTTACGATCAATCGATCAATTATCTTTTAGTTGCAGTTATCACGGTTTTCTTTTTGTTTTTATTCTTTATTATCGATCGAAAGAAAAATAAATTAGAACGTAAAATTGTTATCGAATCAACAAAAGCAGAAACAGCAACTGCACAATTCGAAACCTTAAAAAGTCAATTAGACCCACATTTTTTATTCAATAGTTTGAATGTTTTAACTGGTTTGATTGAAGAAAATCCAGATAATGCGATAGATTTTACAACATCGCTTTCTAAGATTTATCGATATGTTTTAGAACAAAAAGACAAAGAAGTTGTGTCGATTCAAGAAGAAATAAATTTTGCAAAAACCTATGTCAACCTTCTAAAATTAAGATTTGAAAATAGCATCGATTTCGAAATTGAACAAATAACTTTCTCTGAAACCGAATTTATTGTGCCACTTTCTTTGCAGATTTTATTAGAAAATACAATCAAACACAATATTGTATCTGATCAAAAACCTTTGAAAATTAAAATTTATAAAAAAGATAATTATTTGATAATTGAAAATTCTTTCCAACCAAAAGAAACCATTAAAGATTCGACAGGAATTGGGCTGAAAAATATTATTAATCGTTATCAATTAATTTCTAACCGAGAAGTGAACATCGAAAAAAATGAACAACTATTTCGTGTAGAACTTCCCATATTAACACAAAAAAATACAACTATGAATACACAAAATTTTGACGAACAACAAGCTTATTTACGTGCAATAGAGCGTGCAAAAGAATTGAAAAAGTTTTATGCGCATTTAGGAACTTATGTTGTAATGAGTTTATTCTTTTTTATTCTGAATTTAGTTACAAATAATGGACATTGGTGGTTTTATTGGCCAGTTTTAGGTTGGGGATTGGGCGTTGCACTAAATGCTGTAAAAGTTTTTGCGTATGGTTCTGGTTGGGAAGAGAATAAAGCCAAAGAAATCTTGGAAAAAGAGCAAAATAAAAAGTGGCAATAAATGAATTTTATAAATCAAATAAAGCAAACAAATTGTGTTAGAATAATTATTTTTTATGGATTGATATTAATCGGAACTTTTCTGATTCGTAAATGTCCTAATTTTTTACAATTGATTTTTGGAGGTTTAGTCGATTTTCAACTGCCTTGGAATATGAATCATGGGTTGATTATTTTTCTAATTAGTTTACTTTTCTATAAATTCTCTAAAGTTAAAAAAGAAGTCTCTCTTCTAGGAAAAGAAGGTTTCAAAACATTGATTTTTCCATTTATATTACTCGTTGGTTATTCAATTTATGGGATAAATAACGATTACGGAATTAATAAACATTTGTGGGCAGCGATTTTTATTTCTGTTACGTTGCTTTATGATATTATGGAAGAATATACGTGGCGAGGTTATTTGAATGATGCTTTAGGCAATATATTTTGGATAATAAAAAGCATTATAACGGGAATATTTTGGGCAGTTTGGCACTTATTTATTTTTAAAGATTTCGATCAGTTTGGAGGTTTTGGAATTTTTATGTTATTGTGCATTGTTTTTTCTTTTGTATTAACTTTTTCAACAATTCGAACAAAATCGATTATCGTTCCAGCTACAATTCACGCTTTAATGGCTAAGACAAATCTTGCAACATTGATCATTTTTGTCATTATACTTGCTTTATTATTTGTTTGGAACAAAATTTTTGAAAGAAAACCGATTCGTGAATTAACTTAAAAAAAACTATGAAAATACTAATTATAGAAGATGAAAAGCCTGCAGCGCGTTTATTAAAGCGACGTGTAGAAAAATTGGGTTATCAAATACACGAAATGTTGCACTCTGTAGAAGAAAGTGTAGCGTGGTTGAAAACGAATCCAAATCCTGATTTAATTTTTCTGGATATTCAGTTATCAGATGGGTTATCATTTGAGATTTTTAATCAAGTAGATGTTTCGTCTGCGATTATTTTTACGACTGCTTATGACGAATATGTATTGAAAGCGTTTAAACTAAACTCGGTTGATTATTTGTTGAAACCTGTTGATGAAGAGGAATTGAAGTTTGCTATTGAAAAATTTGAAAGACAATTTCAGCAAGCATCTTCAAGTTTCAATCTAAATGAATTGAAAAGTCTTTTTTCGAATAATCAAACAGAAAAATTTAAAGAACGTTTTTCGATTAAAATAGGAACATCAATCAAAATTATAGAAATCGATAATATCGAATGTTTTTTTAGCGAAAACAAAGCAACGTATATTCATACAAAAGAAAACCGAAATTATTTGGTAGATTTTTCGTTGGATAAAGTGGAAGAACAAATCGACCCGAAAAAGTTTTTTAGAATTAATCGTAGTCAAATCATCCAAATCGATTCGATTAAAGAAATTACAATGTATTCTAATTCAAGATTAAAAATAATTTTGAATACTTACAATGAACAAGATATGATTGTGAGTCGCGAAAAAGTGGCAGATTTTAAGAATTGGTTGGATTAAGAATTGATTTATTGCTTTTTTATGAAAAATTGTTCATAAAAACTTCTATTTTTGCATCAACCAATTAATTATAACTAAATACGAATGGAAAATATAATATCATTTTTTCAGAAATTCTCTTTCAATCAAATCGGAACAACTTTCGCCGTACTTTTTGCAGTTATCGATATTTTAGGAAGTATTCCAATTATTGTAGGAATTCGGAGCAAAGTTGGACATATTCAGTCCGAAAAAGCCTCGATTGCAGCAGGAATTATGATGATTTCGTTTTTGTTTTTCGGAACAAAAATTTTGAAATTAGTTGGTGTTGATGTTCAGTCATTTGCTGTGGCTGGTGCATTTGTGATTTTTATCATCGCTATTGAAATGATTTTAGGAATTGAGATCCAGAAAGGAGTCGAATCTAACTCTGCATCCATCGTTCCTATTGCGTTTCCGTTAGTTGCGGGTGCGGGATCGTTGACAACTGTACTTTCGCTTCGTTCGCAGTTTGCAGATATTAACATTGTGATAGCGATTATATTAAATATGTTAATCGTATATTTGGTGCTGAAATTCGCAGGAAAACTCGAAAAATGGATGGGACCTGGCGTTTTATCGGTACTGAAAAAAGTATTTGGAGTAATTTTATTGTCAATCGCAATCAAATTATTTACGTCAAATATCGGTGCATTGTTTATGAATGAAATTAAAATTTAAAAATTCATTATCTAATGAAAACATATATTTATATCGCGACAATCGTTTTGTTGATAGGTTTAGGTTACAACCTATATGAGATGGATTATAAAGCTGGTTTTATGGCTGAAGAAAACTTTCGTAGCGTTTTAGGAATTGGAGCATCAGTTTGTGGATTAATTTTAGTATCTGTATACTTTAGTTTTTTCAGATTGCAAGCAAATCTTAAGAAATAAACAGTTTTACAACTTATAATAAATGAAAAAGATTAATCCTAGGATTAATCTTTTTTTGTTTGTATCGCTTCGTTTAATTTTTCTAATAAAGTTTTGACAGATTGTTCTATCACCTCAAAAGGTTGATGTTTTGTAGAAGTATAAATCATCACCAAATCAACCGAATAATTTTCATTAGGTTCAAGTAACAATTTATTCAATCTGTAAGCTTCTTTAGCACGACGTTTCAATAAATTTCGATCAACCGCGTGTTTGAATTTTTTCTTTCCAACACTTACTCCTACTCTTATATTGTAATCCGCTTTCGGTTTGATTTTGTAGACAAATCTAATCGGATGAGAAACAAATGTTTTTCCATCAGAAAACAATTCATCGAATGCTTTTCTGCTTTTAAGTTTCTCATTCTTACCAAAAGTCAATTTCATATTGCTAAATTCTACGTAAATTTGTAACTGCAAAAGTAAGTATTCTAAAAAGTTTTAGAATTATGTAACTTTGAAAATAATTTATTTTTATTTAAA
Source organism: Empedobacter sp. R132-2 (assembly GCF_030324375.1). Lineage (NCBI taxonomy): Bacteria > Pseudomonadati > Bacteroidota > Flavobacteriia > Flavobacteriales > Weeksellaceae > Empedobacter > Empedobacter sp. R132-2. Next base: position 10,023 of record NZ_JACAGG010000015.1, on the reverse strand, counting down.
ACAAAAAAAGAACAATATGTATCCAGCAGAAATAGTAATGCCGATGAAGGCTCAGTTGACTTCTAATGGTTTTGAAGATTTAACTACTCCAGAACAAGTAGAAGCAGCAATCAAACAAGAAGGAACAACTTTGGTAATGGTAAATAGTGTTTGTGGTTGTGCTGCAGGTGCTGCAAGACCAGGAGTTGTAATGTCATTAGATAATGATAAAGTTCCTACACATTTAACAACAGTTTTCGCAGGATTTGATAAAGATGCTGTAGCAAAAGCACGTGAGTTTTTTGCTCCATTTCCTCCAAGTTCTCCAGCTGTTGCTTTATTCAAAGATGGTGAATTAGTACATATGTTAGAGCGTCACCACATCGAAGGACACTCTGCAGCAGCTATCGCAGAAAATTTAAAAGCAGCTTACAACGAGTTTGCTTAAGACTAAATTTGAAGGTTATTTCAAAAATATTTTAAAAAGTGGAGCAATTTGTTCCACTTTTTTTGTGTTCAAAATTCTTATAAAAAAGAGTTTTATAAATTTTAATTCGAGGAAAAGTTTAAAAACCTGAATTAACATCATAACATAAAATATATCATATCAAATTGATTGCTAAACCTATGAAATAGAGAAAAATGTATCAAAATAATCTGTAAATTAGCAATTCGAAATTTTTTAATATATTATTTAATAAACAAATGAGAATAGCAGTCGTAGGCGCTACCGGAATGGTCGGCAGAGTTATGCTCCAAGTTTTGGAAGAAAGAAATTTTCCAATCACTGAAATTATACCAGTAGCATCAGAAAGATCAATAGGAAAAACTATTGAATACAAAGGAAAAGAATACAAAATTGTATCAATGCAGGATGCTGTAGAAATGCGAGCTGATATCGCAATCTTTTCAGCAGGTGGAGAAACTTCCAAACAGTGGGCGCCTAAGTTTGCAGAAGTCGGAACAACTGTAATTGACAATTCATCGGCTTGGAGAATGGATCCAGATCGTCCGTTGATTGTACCAGAAATCAATGCAGATATTTTAACAACAAATGATAAAATTATCGCAAATCCTAACTGTTCAACGATTCAATTGGTAATGGTTCTTAATCCTTTACACAAAAAATACGGAATTAAACGTGTAGTTGTTTCTACTTATCAATCAGTTACGGGAACAGGTAAAGATGCTGTGGAGCAATTGAATGGAGAAATTGAAGGACGTGATGTAGCGAAAGTTTATCCATACCAAATTTTCAAAAATGCATTGCCTCATTGTGATGTGTTTGATGAAGAAACAGGTTATACAAAAGAAGAATTGAAATTGACTCGTGAGCCTCGTAAAATTATGCGTGTGGATGAAATGAATATTACAGCTACTGCGGTTCGTGTTCCTGTGCAAGGAGGACATTCGGAGTCGGTGAATATTGAATTTGAGAATGATTTTGATTTAGCCGAAGTTCGCAAATTATTAGCAGAACAGGAAGGTGTAACAGTACAAGATAATCCAGACACAAATACTTATCCAATGGCTTTCTATTCAGAAGGGAAAGACGATGTTTTTGTAGGTCGTATTCGTCGTGATTTATCTCAACCAAATGCATTAAATTGTTGGATTGTTGCGGATAATTTACGCAAAGGAGCAGCTACAAATGCGGTTCAAATTGCAGAATATCTAGTAAAACTCAATTTAGTTGGATAATATTTTCAATTAAAAACTTATATAAAGTCGCTCTTGTAGCGACTTTTTTATGTTTAATGAATAAGTTTTCAGAACTTTAACAAATATTTTACGCTATCAAAGCAACCATAAGCGTAATTTTCGCATCTAAATAATAAGAAAGAAAAAGTATTTTGGACGAAAAACAACTCATAAAAGCTTGTATCAGCAATGATTCGAAAGCACAGCGGCTGCTTTATGAAAAATATGATGCGCGATTTTTTGCGGTTTGTAAACGTTATTTTACCGATATACAACAAGCGGAAGATGCGTTGGTAAAAGGATTCTTGAAAATTTTTCAGAATCTTGAGAATTATTCGTTCGAAGGAAGTTTTGAAGGATGGATGCGAAGAATTATGATTAATGAATGTTTGATGGAGTTGCGGAAAAATAAAATTTTTCATCTCAATGTTGACGATTACTCCTCTTCCATTTCATCTAACCAAGAAGCTTCACAACAAATCGAAGAAGATGATGTGATGAAACTCCTCGATTATTTACCCGAAGGCTGTCGTCTCGTGTTTACCCTCTACGTTATTGAGGGGTATAAACACAAAGAAATTGCCGAAAGCTTGGGCATTACAGAAGGAACATCGAAATCGCAACTTAATTTAGCGAAGACGAAATTGAAGGAAATGTTAAGTAAGAATGAAAATATAAAATCAAGTTTATCGTGAACACAAACGATCCAATAGAAGATTTATTTCGATCAAGAAGTAACGAAACTGTCGGCGAAAAGCCGAGAGATTTGGTGTGGAAACGTATTGAATCTGGTTTGCAGAACGAGGAAAAGAAAAAGAAACCTATTCGCGAATTTGTTTCAAGTGTATGGTTTTCTGCTGCAGTTTTCGCGTTGATTGCGATTCCTTACTTTGTACTTTTTATCGAGAATATTAATACTGAAAATAGAGAAAATTCACTTGAAATTGTCAAAACAAATGTCCCAGTTATCGAGCAATCGCCTGCTGAACAAGAAGAAATAGTGGTTTTGGAATCGAAAGATAAAGATTTGGAAAAACCTCTAGAAATAGTAAAGAATGATAAAGTTACAAAAGAGCCTGTTTATAAAGTAATTGAAGGACATTCTGCTGGTACAATTGATGATGAAGGATATTTTCCTCAATTATCTAAAGCGTCTGCACCAAATGCTCCGGTTGCTTTATCAGCACCGCAAGCGATGGAAGTTCGTTCTAAGGTTTTAGATTCCATAGAAAAAGAAGGTCAATATGCTAAAGCAAATAGTCAAAATTTTGGTTCTATAAAAGATTCAGTTATTTCGGATAAGTTAGCAGGGAAAGCTTCTGGTGTTGTAGTCGCAAATGGTGTAAGTAGACAAAATGCTAAATTAAAAGATACTTCTGATGTGATGAAAATGACGGTTGTTGCAGAAGAACGTGCTGCGAATACATCATTAGAAACAGCTTCGGTGATGGAAGTTTCGCCAAAAAAATCTGTAATTGACAAATCTGCAATTGTTTATAAACCTTTAAAGTTTACAGTAAAATCGGATATTTTACGTACTAATTTTAAATTACAAAAGAAATTAAAAAATAAAATTTCGTTTGAAAGTACAACCAATAATCTTGTCATTACATTCGAAAAAGTAAATGATAAAATTGTTTTAACAACAAACGAACCAAAGGTTGATGCGACGCTTTTGGGAGTTTTGGAAAAAAATAAAAAAGAAATATTTAAATATTATAATAAATAGAGATTAAAAAAAGGTTCGCTAAAAGCGAACCTTTTTTTAATTATTTCCATATAAATTTATTGCATTTTCTTTGTCTTGATTCATCGCGATGATTAAATCATCTAACGAATCAAATTTCTTTTCATCTCGCAAATGTCCTAAAAATTCAAGGCGAATTGTTTCTCCATAAATATCTCGATCAAAATCCAAAATATTCACTTCTACTCGATGTTCACGAGAATTGGTAACCGTTTCTCTAAATCCGATGCTTAATAAACCTAAATATTTCTGATCATCCACAAAAACATCAACCGCATAAACGCCATCTTTTGGAATTAATTTATTGGGATCAACTTGTAAATTAGCTGTAGGAAAACCAAGTGTACGACCAATTTTGTCACCATGAACAACTTCTCCAGAAAGCGGATATTGATAGTTCAACGCTTTATTCGCATACGCGATATTTCCTTCGATAAGTGCATTTCTAATTTTTGTAGAACTCACCGCCACATCATTTTCTTCGACAGCTTGCAATTGAATCAAATTGAAACCATATTTTTTCGAAAGAACTTGTAATTGTTCAAAATTTCCTTCTCTATTTTTCCCGAAATGATGATCGTAGCCAATCACTAGCGTATCAATATTAATTTTATCAACCAATAAATTCTTGACAAATTCGACAGAAGTTACTTGCGAAAAATCTGTTGTAAACGCTTGAATAATCAAATGTTCTAACCCAAATTGACGCAAAACATTTTCTTTTTCCTCTAAAGTGTTCAAAAATTTAAGATCACAATTTGGTTGTAAAACCATTCGAGGATGTGGATTAAAAGTAATCAAAACACTTTTTCCATCAATTTCTTTTGCAATTGTATTGAGTTGTTTTAGAATAGATTGGTGTCCAATGTGCACACCATCAAACATGCCCAAAGTAAGGACAGGACGTTTGATTGGTTTGATTTCTTCTAAGGATTGATAAACGTTCACTAAAAATGATTTTGCACAAAATTAAGGCTTTCAAATCGAACTTCAAATCTATTTTTAATTTCCTTTGATTGTAATATTCTGATTACTAATCAAAATATTATGACAAAAATCTTAAAAAGTATATAAATTATACAATGTTTTTAACTTACCTTTGCACCCAAATAAAATAAACTAAATCATTTCATATAATGGCAAATCAAAAGAAAGGTAAGATTGCACAGGTTATTGGACCTGTAATTGACGTTATTTTTGATAACGCAGAAGGCCTTCCAAATATTTATGATGCATTAGAGGTTCCTCGTCAAGGAAAAGAAACATTAATTCTTGAAGTTGAGCAACACATCGGTGAAGATACTGTACGTTGTATCGCAATGGATAGTTCTGATGGTTTACAAAGAGGTCAAGAAGTTATCGCTTTAGGAAAACCAATTATGGTTCCTATCGGAGAAAACATCAAAGGACGTGTATTTAATGTAGTTGGAGATGCTATTGATGGTTTAGGGAATTTAGACAAAGAAAATGGTTTACCTATTCACCGTCCAGCTCCAAAATTCGAAGAATTATCAACATCTGCAGAAGTTTTATTTACAGGTATTAAAGTAATTGACTTAGTAGAGCCATACGTAAAAGGTGGTAAAATTGGTTTATTTGGTGGTGCCGGAGTAGGTAAAACAGTATTAATTCAGGAGTTGATGAACAACATCGCAAAAGGACACGGAGGTTTATCTGTATTCGCTGGTGTTGGTGAGCGTACTCGTGAAGGTAATGACTTAATGCGTGAGATGATTGAAGCTGGATTAATTAATTACGGTGAAGATTTCATGCACTCTATGGAAGGTGGATCTTGGGATTTATCTAAAGTAAACAGTGAAAACATGAAAGAGTCTAAAGCAGCTTTCGTTTTCGGACAAATGAATGAACCTCCAGGTGCACGTGCTCGTGTTGCTTTAACAGGTTTAACATTAGCTGAATATTTCCGTGATGGAGATGGACAAGGTCAAGGACGTGACGTATTATTCTTCGTAGATAATATCTTCCGTTTTACACAAGCAGGTTCTGAGGTTTCTGCCCTATTAGGACGTATGCCATCAGCCGTAGGTTATCAGCCAACATTAGCAACTGAAATGGGTGCTATGCAAGAGCGTATTACATCTACTAAAAACGGATCTATTACTTCTGTACAAGCGGTATATGTACCTGCCGATGATTTAACTGACCCTGCGCCAGCTACGACTTTCGCGCACTTAGATGCTACAACGGTATTAGATCGTAAAATTGCTTCATTAGGTATTTACCCAGCGGTAGATCCATTGAACTCTACATCTCGTATCTTATCACCAGCAATTATTGGTAAAGAACATTACGAAACAGCACAACGTGTAAAAGAAATCTTACAACGTTACAATGCTTTACAAGATATTATCGCGATTTTAGGTATGGAAGAGTTATCAGAAGAGGATAAATTAGTTGTACACCGTGCACGTCGTATCCAACGTTTCTTATCTCAACCATTCCACGTTGCAGAACAGTTTACAGGTATCCCAGGTGTTTTAGTAGATATCAAAGATACAATCAAAGGATTCAACATGATCTTAGATGGTGAAGTTGACCAATATCCTGAGGCTGCATTCAACTTACGTGGTACAATCGAAGAAGCGATTGAAGCTGGAGAAAAAATGTTAGCAGAAGCTAAATAATATAATTTAACCATATAAAGAGTGCTTACGTTTCTTTTCTTTTTGAAAGTTGCTAAGTACTCTTTTTTTTAAAAACAATAGGATTATGCACTTACAAATTATTACGCCAGAATTCGTAGTTTTCGATGCAGAAGTAGATGCTGTTACTTTACCAGGTAAAGATGGTGAATTTCAGTTATTAAATAACCACGCTCCTATCGTTGCAACTTTAGGTGAAGGAACAATTAAAATTAAAGTTCACACAAAAACTTTCGAAGATTTCGATAATCAATCTGGTAAAGTTTACAGTTCTCCATCTAATGAATCTACATTATTGTTAGATATCAAAGGAGGAACAATAGAAATGAACAATAATAAAGTAATAGTTTTAGCAAACTAATTACTTTTTTATCATAAAACTTAAAAGGAGATCAATTTTGATCTCCTTTTTTTATATTTTCTACTTAATATTCTCTTTTTTACTTCAAATTTTATTCTGTTTAAATCCTTTTTATAGATTTCGAAAGAAATATTTTTAGCTTTTTGGTGTAAATATTCTTTGTAAATTAATTTTATAGATTTATTTTCTAAAAACTGATTATAAATTTTATTATTTAGAAAATTATTCTAATTTCACATCTAATATAAAACTACAAAGTGTAGTTAGAAATGAATAATTTTTTTAAAGATGAAGTACAATTCTAAAAAACATTCTTTTGGACACGGCGTCCTGCTTCACAGCATCTATAATTGTATCAATAGTAAAATTCGAATGTACAGCTGCTAATTTCAGCTAACTAACCTACCCTACTATTTATTAATCGTAGTCACATTCAAAACAATTTTATTATGTCAACAGAAAAACAATTACATTTCGATACTTTACAAGTGCACGCAGGTCAAGAAGTAGACCCAACAACAGGCTCTCGCGCTGTTCCAATTTATCAAACATCCTCTTATGTATTTAATGATGCCGAACACGGAGCAAATTTATTTGCTTTGAAAGAATTTGGTAACATTTACACAAGAATTCAGAATCCAACAACTGACGTTTTCGAAAAACGTATTGCTGCGCTCGAAGGTGGTGTTGCGGCATTAGCTGTTTCATCGGGACAAGCGGCACAATTTATTGCTTTAAATAATATTTTAGAATCAGGTGATAATTTTGTTTCAGCTTCTAATCTTTATGGCGGAACATATAATCAATTCAAAGTTGGTTTTAAGCGTTTAGGTGTTGATGTTCGCTTTGCCGAAGATGCAGATCCAGCTAAAATTGAATCATTAATTGATGAAAATACAAAAGCGATTTATGCAGAAACGATAGGAAATCCGAGTTTTAATGTTCCAGATTTTGAAGCAATCGCTGCAATTGCGCAGAAACATAATATTCCATTTATTGTGGATAACACATTTGGTGCGGGCGGTTATATTTTCAAACCTTTAGAACATGGAGCAAATGTTGTCGTTGAATCTGCAACAAAATGGATCGGTGGACATGGAACTTCGATCGGTGGAGTTATCGTGGATGGCGGAAATTATGATTGGGGTAATGGTAAATTTCCACAATTTTCTGAACCATCAGAAGGTTATCATGGTTTAGTTTTTTCCAATGTCTTCGGGGTGAATGGACCTTTTGGGAATATTCAGTTTATTATTCGTGCTCGTGTCGAAGGTTTGCGCGATTTTGGTCCAGCAATTTCACCTTTCAATTCTTTCCTATTGTTACAAGGTTTAGAAACGTTGTCGTTAAGAGTTCAGAAACATTTGGATAATACGTTAGAAATTGCGCGTTGGTTAGAACTTCATCCGCAAGTAGAAAAAGTGAATTATCCTGGATTAATTACCTCTCCAAGTCATCATTTGGCGAAAAAATATTTGAAAAATGGTTTCGGAGCTGTTTTATCATTCCAAATTAAAGGTGATGCAGACAAAGCGAATCAATTTATTGATAGTTTAGAATTGATTAGTCACTTGGCAAATGTTGGTGATGCAAAATCATTAATTATTCATCCTTCTGCAACAACTCATCAACAATTGAGCGATGATGAACAAAAATCTGCTGGAGTTTTTCCAGGATTATTGCGTCTTTCTGTCGGAATCGAATATATTGATGATATCAAAAATGATCTTCAGCAAGCTTTTGATAAAATTAAGTAAACAAAGTATTTTAGCTATAAATTAATTCAGTGAATTTTCATCAATATAATTATACAAAGCCATTTCAATTAGAAAATGGTCAAATTCTCGAAAATTTAACCATTGCTTATCATACAGCGGGAACATTGAATCCCGAAAAAAACAATATCATCTGGGTTTGTCATGCTTTAACGGCAAACTCGGATGTTTTCGATTGGTGGGCTGGTCTTTTTGGAGAAAATGAATTGTTCAATCCAAAAGACCATTTTATTATTTGTGCCAATGTGATTGGTTCTAATTACGGAACAACAAATCCGTTGTCTACAAATCCTGAAACAAATTCGCCTTATTATCGAGATTTTCCTACAATTACGATAAAAGATATGGCAAATGCGCATCAATTGTTAGCAGATCATTTAGGAATTTCAACTATTCATTTATTAATTGGTGGTTCACTCGGTGGTCAACAAGCGTTAGAATTTACGTTGCTGAATCAAGTTAAAGTGGATAATTTAGTTTTGTTGGCGACAAACGCGATACATTCTCCTTGGGGAATTGCGTTCAACGAATCGCAGCGTTTAGCTATCGAAGCCGATTCAACTTTTAATGATAAAACTGAGAATGGAGGAAGAAATGGATTGATTGCAGCACGTACAATTGCGATGTTGTCTTACCGTACCTATATTATATATGAACAGAAGCAAAAAGACGAGGATTCTGTTTACAACGATTTCAAAGCGTCTTCTTATCAAAAATATCAAGGTGAAAAATTAGCAAATCGATTCAATGCACATTCTTATTGGACACTTTCGAAAGCGATGGATTCACAAAACTTGGCTCGAAATAGAGAATCTTTAGAGAAATCTTTGGCTCAGATTTCTTCGAATACTTTAGTGATTGGAATTTCTTCGGATATTTTATTTCCCCCAAAGGAACAAAAATTTATAGCGAATCATATTCCAAATGCAAAATTTATCGAAATAGATTCTATTTTTGGACACGATGGTTTCTTGGTCGAATTACAAGAATTAAATACAATTTTGGAACATCTCGTATAATATTATGAAATGAATAATTATCTGAAGCTCGATTTATTCGAGCTTTTTTTATTTATAAATAGATTCTACGAAGTAGAATTTTCCCCGAGTCGATAACCATAAAGTATCCATTTTGCTTTTCTTTTTTGGAAGAAAAGTAAAACGTCAAATCATTTTCTGCGGTAAAAACGAAGTTTTAGAATCTAAAATCTAATATCTCACTTCTCACATCTAAAAAAAACAAAAAATATTTCCCATCGTACCAGCAACTTAAGAGAAGAATGTAAAATAAATGTAAAATTGGTTTGGAAAAGCGGAAAAATGGTGCGTATATTTGCAACCTCAATACGAAAGACTAGTAGTATTGTAGTTGACATAAGGACTTATATATCGCTAAAAATTATTCAAAAATAAATTTGCGAGTTTAGAAATAAGTTTTACCTTTGCAAACCGACTCCGAAAGGAGTTTGAAAGTGAGAGTAAATTTGACTTGTTGAAATAAAAACTTTAAAATTTATCAAAATAAATTTTGTTAGTTAAAAAATAAGTTTTACCTTTGCAACCGCAAATACCGAGAGGGTTTGCTAAGATGAGAAGTTCATTTGAAATTATAAAATATACAGAAGAAAAAATAGCCGAATAAAACGAAGTCAATCCTTTAATAATGGAGCTATAGGAAATTCGAAGTTGTAAAAACATAGGTAGCAATACCAAACGAAATTATTTACAATGGAGAGTTTGATCCTGGCTCAGGATGAACGCTAGCGGGAGGCTTAACACATGCAAGCCGAGGGGTATA
>NZ_JACAGG010000014.1:0-74309 GCF_030324375.1 Empedobacter sp. R132-2 | reverse complement strand
TTTGTCCAACTATAGCTTGTATCCTACTAAAGTGGGTGGATATTTTATGCCCTAAATTTATTTAGGACGCTATTGATAAAAAACAGGTAAAATATTTTCAAGGAATAGAATAATATGCAAAATGTATATATAACGAAAACGTCGAAGTTTTTGCCAAATCAACCAATTTCGAATGATGAAATGGAAGATTTTTTAGGGAAAATTAATCAAATTCCTTCAAAAGCTCGAAGAATCGTTTTAAGAAATAATGGAATCAAAACGCGTTATTACGCTCTCGATAAAACTGGAAATGTCACACATTCTAATGCAGAATTGACGAGTAATGCAATTACAAATTTATTTGATGCACAGTTTACAAAAAATGAGGTAGAAGTGTTGTCGTGTGGGACTTCAACGCCAGATTTGTTGTTGCCTTCTCATGCCGCGATGGTGCATGGTTTATTGCAAAATAATGTTTCGGTGGAGTTAAATTCTTCTTCGGGAGTTTGTAATTCGGGAATGAATGCGCTGAAATTTGGCTATCTTTCGGTAAAGTCGGGTAATTCTAAAAATGCAGTTTGTTCAGGTTCTGAGCGAGTTTCGACATGGATGAAAGCAGAAAAATTTGAGCATGAAGTTGACAATTTGAAAGAATTAGAAGAGCAACCAATTATAACATTCAAAAAAGATTTTTTGCGTTGGATGTTATCGGATGGTGCTGCAGCTTTTTTATTGCAAAATCAACCAAACGAAGATTCTATTTCGCTTAAAGTTGAATGGATGGAATCTTATTCTTACGCGCACGAATTGGAAACGTGTATGTATGCCGGAGGCGATAAATTATCGAATGGAGAAATGAAACCTTGGAGCGATTTTTCTTCGGAAGAATGGTTAAAAGAATCCATTTTTTCATTGAAACAAGATGTCAAAATTCTGAATGATAATATTTTGATAAAAGGCGTAGAAAGCATGAAAGCTGCAATGGATAAACATCAATTATCGTCAAATGAGATTGATTATTTATTGCCGCATGTGTCGTCAAATTATTTTGTTCAAGGTTTATATGACGAATTTTGTAAGAAAGACATTCATATTCCGTTAGAGAAATGGTTTATGAATTTAAGCAAAGTTGGAAATGTGGGTTCAGCGTCTGTTTTTTTGATGCTTGACGAACTTTTTCAAGAAGGAAACCTTAAAAAAGGAGATCGTATTATGCTTTGCGTACCAGAAAGTGGACGTTTTTCGTATTCGTACGCTTATTTAACAGTCGTTTAAAAAATGAATAAAATACAATTACCCAATCATTCGATAGAATTTATCAAACAATTGATTCCACAACGTGAACCAATTATTATGGTAGATGCTATTTTTGAATATGAAGAGGTAAAAGTTGTTGGAGGCTTAACAGTCAAAAATGATTCAATTTTTGTCGAAAATAATCAATTAAGAGAATCTGGAATATTAGAACACATGGCACAAACAGTTGCTTTGTATACAGGTTATCAATTTTATATTCGAAATGAATCAGCTCCAACTGGATATATTGGCTCGATGAAATCAATAGAGATTAATCGTTTGCCAAAAGTGAATGAAAATTTAACAACAACAGTAACTATTTTGCACGAAGTAATGGGAGTGACTTTGGTTTCGATTGAGACAAAGATAGAAGAAGAAGTAATTGCAAAAGGAGAGATGAAAACAGTGATTGCAGAAATATAATTTTATGAAAGTAAATCAGCAAATTGATATTCAACAATTTCTTCCGCATCGTGAACCAATGCTTTTTGTTGACACGATTTCTTGGATTGAGAAAACCTATGTTGAAGCTTTATTTACGATAAAATCGGATCAATTATTTATTCAGAACGAATATTTTACTGAAGTTGGTTTATTGGAAAATATGGCGCAAGTTTGTTCGACAATTATTGGACAAAACTATTTTATCAATTTTTCTGATGTACACAAAGGCGATGTAATCGGCTTTATTAGTACGATCAAACAAGCCGAAATTATGCAATTACCAAAAGTTAATCAAACCATTACAACAAAAGCAACGTTGTTAGAAGTTTTTGATTACGATGAATTTACAATTAGTTTGATGCAAGCAAAAGTTATCTTGAATGACGAAATAATTGCGACAGCTACAATGAATTTGATGCTTCAAAACCATAAAAAATGAAACAATCAGAAGTACCGCAAGATAAAGGACATCTCAAGGATTTCAACGAAGTTTATTACGCAATTGATGAACAGGGAGAATTTTCCCAAACATTGAGTGCGGGTTGGGAAGCGAAGAATATTGTTCAGTCTGAAACCTTAAAAATTTTGGAGGAACGTATAGAGAAAGCAAGACAAAAAGTAATTGATGGAAAAGCAAGTCCAATTTTATATTTCTTGGAATTGAAACGTATGGATTGGGAAATTTTGTCTAATTATGTCGGAATTTGGAAGATTTTTGTCAAAAGACATGCGAAACCAACTGTTTTCTCAAAATTAAAAGAATCAACACTAAAAAAATATGCCGAAGCTTTTGAAATTTCGGTTGATGAATTAAAAAACTTTGATGGAAACCATAACTGATTTTACACATTTTCAATCAGCACATTGCGAAAATGGAGTAGCATCTAATTTATTAAAAAATAAAGGAATTGAGATTTCAGAACCAATGATTTTTGGAATTGGCTCAGGACTTTTTTTTGTGTTTTTACCTTTTCTAAAAGTCAATCACGCACCTGCAATTAGTTATCGTCCGATGCCAGGAATGATTTTTAATCGTGCAGCAAAAAATCTTGGTATAAAGGTTAAACGTCATAAATTTCGCTCTACAAAATCTGCCCAAATATTCTTAGATGAACAGCTTTTGGCCAATCGACCTTGCGGCTTACAGGTTGGTGTGTATAATTTAACTTATTTTCCAGAAGAATATAAGTTTCATTTTAACGGACATAATTTAGTTGTTTTCGGTAAGCAAGATCAAACTTATTTAATTAGTGATCCTGTGATGCAAGAAACGACAAAGTTGACTGAAAATGAGTTAGAAAAAGTTCGTTTTTCGAAAGGTGTTTTAGCTCCAAAAGGACATTTGTATTATCCTGAATTTATTCCAGAAAATATAGATTTTGAGAAAGCAATTAAAAAAGGAATTAAGAAAACGTGTCGTGAAATGTTAGCACCAGTTCCGATTGTTGGAATTCGTGGAATTAGAATGGTTGCGAAACGAATTAAAAAAATGCCAAAGAAAATTGGGAATGCAAAAACGAATTATTTTTTGGCACAAATGATTCGAATGCAAGAAGAGATTGGGACAGGAGGTGGAGGTTTTCGATATATTTATGCTGCTTTTTTACAAGAAGCTTCACAAAAATTGAATCAACCAAATCTGAATGATTTTGCCTTAGAAATTTCTGCAATTGGAGATAAATGGAGAGATTTTGCTCTAAATGCATCAAGAGTTTATAAAAAACGAAACAATGCACAAGATATTTACGATGTGATTTCGGATCAATTATTAGAATTAGCAGATTTGGAAGAATCGTTTTTTAAACGTTTAAGAAAAGCAATTTAGCAACAGATGATTGAAATTGAAAAACTATATAAAAAATATAAAAATTCGGATGTTTTTGCGCTAGAAGATTTTTCTTTGACGATAAAACAGAACGAAATTCACGGTTTACTTGGTCCAAATGGAGCAGGGAAAACAACCTTGATGTCGATACTTTCAGGATTGATTAAACCAACTTCTGGTAATGTTGTGATTCAAAATTTAAATCAAAAAATAGATTTAAAAAAGATTCAGAAAATCATTGGAATTGTTCCGCAAGAATATGCATTGTATCCAACTTTGACTGCAAGAGAAAATTTAGAATTTTTTGGAAAGATTTATAAAGTTCCTTCAAAAGAATTGCACGAAAAGATTCATCTTTTGACTGAAAAAGTAGGAATGAGTAAGTTTTTGGATAAAAAAATTAATTCATTTTCGGGGGGAATGAAACGTCGTATTAATTTATTGGCAGGAATTCTTCATGAGCCAGAAATTCTTTTTTTAGATGAGCCAACTGTTGGTGTTGATATTCAATCAAAAATTGCGTTATTGGATTATTTACAAGAATTACATCAGCAAGGAATGTCGATCGTTTATACATCTCATCATATGGCAGAAGCCGAAGATTTTTGTACACAAGTTACGATTATGAATCAAGGAAAATCGATTGTAACAGCCGAACCTAAAGAATTAATCAAGCAAGTAAATGCGTATAATTTGGAGGAAGCTTTTGTTAATTTAACTAAATTATCGTGATATGTTGAGTCAACTTTTAGCATGTATAAAGAAAGAAATTTTATTACTTATTCGTGATATTGGCGGATTGGTGATTCTTTTTATTATGCCTTTGATTTTGGTTATTACGGTGACTAAAATTCAGAAAAGTACCTATGATTCTTTTGCTGAAGCGAGTATTCCTGTTCTATTTATTGATCATGATCAAGATAGTATTTCTGCGATTGTAAAAAAACATATTTCACATTCAGGAAATTTAAAAATTGTAACTGAATTAAATGGGAAAAAATTAACGGAAGATGAACTGAAAACTGAAGTTTTTAAAGGAAAATACCAAGTTGGAATTGTAATTCCAGCGAAATTATCAAAGGATTTGAATTATAAAATCAATCAAAATGTTGAGAAAATTTTGAACGAATTTGCTTTTGATAGCACGCAAGTTAAATATAATCAACAAGTCAATCCAAAAACGATTAAATTATACTTTGATCCTGCAACTTCACTGGCTTTCAAAGAAAATGTGTCGAATGTTTTGGATAAATTAATTACAGATACTGAGAATAAAAGTATTTACAAAGCATTTCAACAAGAGATGGGATCAAATGATTTAGGATTTCAAAATGAGAAGTTTATTCATTTTCAAGAGATTGTTCCTGAAGATTCTAAATCAGTTTTGAAACCAAATGTTACACAACATAATGTGCCTGCATGGACATTATTTGCGATATTTTTTATTGTTGTTCCGTTATCAATCAACATTGTAAAAGAAAAAAGTTTAGGCACACATATTCGATTATTAACAAGTCCAATGCCTTATTCTGTTCAAATTATTGGAAAAACCATCACGTATTTAATCATAAGTTTATTGCAATTTACAATGATTTTATGTATCGCTAAATTAGTTTTTCCATTAATTGATTTACCAGGTTTCAAAACGGATGGCATATTATTTTCTATTTACGGATTAACTGTATTTGCTTCTTTGGCAGCAATTGGATTAGGACTTTTAAGTGGTACAATTGCGAAAACCCAAGAACAATCTGCACCTTTTGGAGCGACTTTAGTCGTTATTTTAGCTGCAATTGGCGGTGTTTGGATTCCAGTTTTTGCGATGTCAGATTTTATGCAACATTTCGCGAAAATATCACCGATGAATTGGGCACTCGATGGCTATTATAGTTTAATCCTGAGAAATCAATCTTTTCTTCAGATTGTTCCGAATATTATTTTGTTAACTTTGTTCTATATTATTACCTTGTTTGCCGCTATATATTATGATAAGTTCAGAAGAGAAGATTAAAACATTAGTACATAATTCTAATTTCGCAGTACGATTCAATGAAACCGATCCGTTGGGAATCGTGTGGCATGGGAATTATATTACGTATTTTGAAGATGGAAGGGAAGCTTTTGGACGTCATTTTGGGATTAGTTATTTGGATATTCAGAAAAGTGGATTTGTAACACCAATTATTAAGTCGGTTTGTGAACATAAATTTCCATTGAAATATGGCGATAAATGTAGAATAGAAACGACTTTTGAAGATACTTTGGCAGCAAAAATGATTTTTAAATTCAAGATTTTTAATCAAGATGAAAAATTGGTTTGTATTGGAGAAACGACTCAAGTTTTTTTAGACAACGAAGGAGATTTAATGTTAACATTGCCACCATTTTTTGAAGAATGGAAGAAAAAAGTAGGGTTGTTGTAATGGAAAAAGTTTACATTAATCGCGCAAATATTTTCACGCCTTTCGGAAATTCTATTCAAACAAATTGGAATGAATTGTTGAAAGGAAATTCGGCTGTTTCTAAAATTGATTCATTTGGTCATTTAAAGAATTTTTATGCTGGGAAAATTGAGGATGAAATTTTCTTAAATTTAATAAATGAACTAAAATATAATCAACATTATACGCGATTAGAAATAATTGGTATTTCAGCTCTTCAATCTATTATTGAAAAATCAAAAATTAATTCTAAAACGGGATTTATTCTTTCAACAACAAAAGGTAATATTGATCAACTTTCTGATTCTTTAGAAAAAGCTTCAATTCCAAATTTTGCCAAGAAAATTGCAGATTATTTTGGATTTAAAACTGAACCAATTATCATTTCAAATGCTTGTGTTTCTGGAGTTTTAGCAGTTAATGTTGCAAAACGTTTCATTGAAATGGATGAGTTTGATGATGCATATGTTTTGGCTTTGGATGAGTTGACAGATTTTGTTTTGACAGGTTTCAATTCTTTTCAAGCAATGGGTTTTGAATTATGTAAACCATTTGACAAAGATAGAAAAGGTGTTAATTTAGGCGAAGCTGCGGCTTGTGTTTATCTTTCAAAAAGTCAAGAAGAAAATAGTTTTCAGATTTTGGGTGAATCTTCAATTAACGATGCAAATCATATTTCTGGACCATCTCGAACGGGTGAAGGTTTGGTCTTGAGTATAGAAGTCGCGATGAAAGAAGCCAATATTTCATCAAATGAAATTGATTATATTTCGGCACATGGAACGGCGACATTGTATAACGATGAAATGGAAGCAATTGCTTTTAATCGTTTACAAATGGATAAAACTCCGACAAATAGTTTAAAAGCTTTTTATGGACATACATTGGGCGCTTCTGGATTGTTGGAATTAATTATTGCGATGAAGCAAGCTGAAGAAAATTTAGTTTTGAAAAGTCATAATTTTAGTGAAATAGGAACTTCAGTTCCATTAAATATTTTGAATGAAAATCTTCAAAAAGAAGTCAATATTATCTTGAAAACTTCATCTGGTTTTGGAGGAAGTAATGCTGTAATTATTCTAAAAAAAGTTCAGAATGACTAAAGTTGAGATTAAAAACGAACAAGTTTGGTTGAATGATGAACTTCATTTTGAAGATTCTTCAGGAGATTTTGGTATATTTTCGAAAAATTTCTTCAAATCTTTCGAAATTGATTATCCAAAATTTTATAAAATGGATTATCAAAGTAAATTAGCTTTTTTAGCTGCCGAAATTTTGTTGAAAGATGAGAATACTTTAAATGAAAATCAAGATATTGCATTGGTTTTTGCAAATCGAAATTCGAGTTTAGAATCAGATTTGAAACATCAACAAAGTATTCAATCTACTGATGAAATTTTTCCAAGTCCTGCTGTTTTTGTTTATACATTAGCAAATATTTGTTTAGGTGAAGTAAGTATTCGTCATGGATTGAAGACAGAAAATGCTTTTTTTATTTCGAAAAATTTTAATGAAGAACAATTAAAAAAATATGCGAATTATTTAATTCGAAAAAACAAAGCAAAGAAAGTTGTTTTGGCTTGGGTAGATTATTTACAAGGTGATTACGAAGCGAAAATGTACTTAATAGATTAAAAACAATATTAGTTTACAATAAAAAATACTATGGAAAATTTAATTAACGACTTAAAAGTAAAAATTATCGAAATTTTAAACCTTGAAGATGTATCAGTAGAGGATATCAAAAATGATGATCCTTTATTTGGTGACGGTTTGGGATTAGATTCAATCGATGCTTTGGAGTTGATTGTTTTATTGGATAAAGAATATGGAATCAAAATTACTGATCCAAAAGAAGGAAAAACAATCTTTCAATCGGTAGAAGTAATGGCAGATTATATTGAAAAAAATAGAACAAAATAATGCATAAAAAAGTTGGAATAACAGGAATGGGAATTATTTCGGCAATTGGTAAGAATGTCGAAGAGAATTTCGATTCATTAATTCATCAAAAGCATGGTTTATCATGCCTTGAAAATTTTGATTCTATTCATAAAAATGAAATTTTTGTAGGTGAAATTAAATTATCGAATGATGAATTAGCAACTTTTTTAAACTTATCTTCAGAGAATAATTTCTCTCGAACAGCGATGTTAGGACTAATAGCTGTGAAAGAAGCTCTGAAAAATGCAGGAATCGAAAACGTAAATGAAGTCAGAACAGGACTGATTTCTTCGACAAGTGTGGGAGGAATGGATATGACGGAAAATTATTTTTTGGATTATGAAAACCTGCCCGAGAAACAAAAGTATATTTCGAGTCACGATGCGGGCGCTTCTTCCAATCAAATTGCAAATGAAATTGGTTTGAAAGGCTTTGTTTCTACAATTAGTACGGCTTGTTCTTCGGCTGCGAATGCGATTATGTATGGAGCGCGCTTGATTAATTCAGGAAAATTAGATAGAGTGATTGTTGGCGGAACGGATGCTTTGTCAAAATTTACCATTAATGGATTCAAAAGTTTGATGATTTTGAGTGATGAGTTTAATCAACCATTTGATGAAAATCGAAAAGGTCTAAATCTTGGTGAAGCAGCAGCTTATTTAGTTTTAGAATCAGAAGAATCAGTTCAAAAGTCAAATAAAAAAGTTCTTGGTTATTTAGTTGGTGCTGGAAATGCTAATGATGCATTTCATCAAACAGCTTCGTCTGAAAATGGAGAAGGAGCGTATTTGGCGATGAAAAAAGCGTTCGAAACTTCTATTATTCAGCCTTCAGAAATCGATTATATTAATGTTCATGGAACTGCAACAAACAATAATGATATAACAGAAGGTCGAGCTTTGAAGAGAATTTTCCGAGAAAATGTCCCTAATTTTAGTTCTACAAAACCATTTACAGGTCATACGTTGGCTGCTGCAGCGAGTGTAGAAGCGGTATTCAGTTTGTTGAGTATTCAACATAATCTTGTTTATCCAAATCTTAATTTTCAATCTCCGATTGAAGAGTTGAATATCTTTCCGACCACAAAATTGGAAAAGAAAGATATTGAATATGTGTTATCAAATTCGTTTGGTTTTGGAGGAAATTGTTCAACTTTAATTTTTTCTAAATCATGAAAGAAGTATTTGTAAACGGATTAGGCTTTGTAAATGTGCGATTTATAGATATAATAACTGATGATTTTCTTCCTTTAGAAGCTTCTATTACTAAGGCAAAATCGCCTTCGTTAAAAGATATTATTTCTCCTGCGATGAGTCGTAGAATGGCTTCTGGTGTAAAAATGGGAATTTATTCTTCTCTAAAAGCATTGAATGAGGCAGGAATTAAACAACCAGAAGCAATAATTACTGGAACTGCTTTGGGTTGTTTGGTTGATTCTGAGAAGTTTTTGACAAATATTATTCAAAACAAAGAAGAGTTTTTGACGCCAACAGCTTTTATTCAATCTACGCACAATACAGTTGGTTCTCAAATTGCTTTGCATCTTGGTTGTAATGCGTATAATTTCACGTATACAAATGGTTTTAATTCGTTTGAAAATGCACTTCTAGATGGTTTTTTACAAGTTGAAAATCAAGAAGTAAATAACGTTTTGGTTGGTGGAATTGATGAAATTGGAGAAAGAACATATCAGTTGTTACAATTAATTGGTGAGATTGAATCAGAAGAAAATCAAGGAATTAAATATAGTGAAGGTGCTCATTTTTGTGTTTTATCTAATAAAAGAAATGAAAATTCTTATACAAAAGTTTTAGATGTTTCTATTTTAAATCAATTTGAAGATTTATATTCCGAAATTTTAAAATTCATTCAATTGAATCATATTGATTTAACCGATATTGATTCGATTATTTCTGGTGAAAATTTATTGAATATTAATGATTTAAATCAACTTGAGTTATTTGGATACAAAGATTTTATTGGAGAATTTGGAACTTCCTCTGCTTTCGGATTTGTGTTAGGTTGTGAATTATTGAAAAATCAAACTTTACCAAACCAATTCAAAAAGAATGACGTAAAAGCTGAAAGTTATAAAAACGTACTTTTAGTGAATGGTCATAAAGGTAAAGATTTGAGTTTAGTATTGCTTCAATCGATATGAAATTCAGAGTAGTCACAATCCTTTTTGTAGTTATACTAATTTGTTTATCAATTGGTTGTTTTACAAAAGGTTTGTCTTTTTTTTATTTGTTTATACCTTTTATTATTTGGTTGTTATTGACAATTTTTGGAGCTTTTGAAATTCGATTTAACTATTTTTTGAAAGCTTATCATCGAGGAAATAATCATTCAGAGAAAATAATTTCTCTTACTTTTGATGATGGACCGACGGAATTTACACTAAGAATTTTAACCATTTTAGAAAAAAATAGTGCAAAAGCAACTTTTTTTTGCATTGGTAGACAAATCGAAAATTATCCTGAAATTCTTGAAATAACTCATCAATCAGGACATTTGATAGGGAATCATACATTTCATCACTCTTCTAAAAATGGTTTTTATTCAACAGAAAAAATCATTGATGAAATCGTTTCTACCAATCAACTTATTGGAGAAAAAATAAACGTTACGACGAAAATTTTTAGACCACCTTTTGGTGTCACAAATCCACATATAGCAAAGGCTTTAAATAAAACACAACATAATGTAATTGGTTGGGATATTCGTTCTTTGGATACAGTTATCAATGATGAAAAAAAATTATTGAACCGAATTACTGGTCGAATAAAGCCTGGTTCTATTATTTTGATGCACGATACTTCAGACAAAACTGCGAATGTTTTAGAGCAATTATTCGTATTTTTACAAAAGGAAAATTATAAAGTAGTTCCATTAAATGAACTCTTGAAAATTGATGTATATGAAAACTAAAATCTTCATTTTATTAGCTTTTTTTCACTTGACAATTTTTGCGCAAGAAAGTAAAATGAGTAATGCTGAAATTGAGAATTTCAAAAAAGATATTATAGCTGATTCTAAGAAAATACAAACGTTGACGGCTGATTTTACACAATATAAAGTGATGAGTTTCTTGGATAAACCAATTGTTTCGAAAGGAAAATTGTACTTGCAAAATCCTAAAGCGATGCGTTGGAATTATACACAACCAATTGATTATAATGTGATTTTTAACAATGGAAAAATTTACATTAATGATGAAGGGAAAAAATCGAGTGTAGATTTACAAGGAAATAAAAAATTTGAAAAATTAAATCAATTAATTGTCGGAAGTGTAAGTGGAAATTTGTTTGATACAAACGATTTTATCATAACTTTTGCGAAAACTGATAAATCTCGAATTGCAAAATTACAACCAAAAATAAAGGATGTAAAAAAGTACATCAAAGAAATTCAGTTGACGTTTTATTCAGGTCAATCAACGGTTACAGAAGTCAAATTAATTGAACCTTCGGATGATTACACGAAAATTTTATTTACCAACAAATCTTTAAATAAAACAATAAATGCGTCTGTTTTTAATCCTTAGTTTTTTCATTTTAACCTCTTGTGGAACGACTTACAAAATTGCTGATATACAAGAACAACAAAAGGATGAAAGGGAGTTTTTGAACCCATATTTTAGTTCAACTGATAAAGAGTATAGTTATCGTTTCAAGATTACGTTCATGAAAAAGGAAATGAAAGGTAATTTTGTTGTGAAAAAATTGGGTTACAACTCGCATCGTGTGGTAATGACGTCTGATTTTGGGAATACGTTATTCGATTTGTCAGTTACAGACCACGATTATACATTGAATTATGTAATGCCAGATTTGAAAAAAAAAGTGGTTGTAAAAACTCTTGCAGAAGATTTACAAGCTATTTTTAAGAATGATTTTCAAGTTGATGAGCATATAAAAACGACAGATCAAACGATTTTAAAATCAAAAGAAGTGAGTTTAATTTTTGCTAAGAATGAATCAAATTATTTTAAAGAATTGGTTCATTTAAAGAAGAATAAAATAAAAACGATTAATCAATTTTCAGGAGATCAAACAGATTTTCCTGATCAGATTTTAATCAAACATAATCACTTCAATTTAAGTATCACACTTACAAAAGTAAATATACAATTAGAGGAAGAGTAAACTAACGTACAAATCATCTTTTTTTAGATTATATTTGTAACTCAAAACTATTACAAATGCTTATTCCTAATCTATATATCATTAAAAATACTGAGAAAATTGATGAAAATAATTTTAAAGTTCAAATTGAATTAAATCCAAATCATCAAGTTTTCGAAGGTCATTTTCCAAATAACCCAATTACACCTGGTGTTTGCATGATGCAGATAATAAAGGAGATAACAGAAGGTTTTGTTTCGAAAGATTTGTTTTTGTCTAAAGTTTCGAATGTGAAATTTATGGCGACAATAAATCCGTTTATTAATCCTATTTTGGATTTGAGTTTGAATGTTGTTTGTGAAAATAATGAAGTGAAAGTGAAAAATTCTTCATTTTTTGAAACGACAAATGCGTTAAAATTTAGTGCAATTTATAAAGTTTTAGATTAATGAAAACTCTATTATCTATTTTTTTATCGGTTTCATTTTTCTTTGGATTAACCTTATCCGAATTGAGAACAGATTTTGAAAACGCTTCAAAATCATCGAATAATGTATCTATTTTGTATAATAAATTAGATAATTATTCAGGTGATAATCAAACAATTATTGCATATAAAGGTGCGTCTAAAATTCTGAAAGCAAGGTATATAAAAGATAAGGAAACGAAGAAACAATATTTTACAGATGGAGCAACTTTGATCAATAATTCGATAAAAAAAGACTCTAAAGATGTTGAAAATCGTTTAATTCGATTGATTATTCAAGAGAATATTCCAAAGTTTATCAAATACAATCAAAATATACAAGAAGATAAAACATTTATTGTCGAAAATTATAGTTCTGCACCAAAAGAAGTAAAAACTTTGGTGAAATCGTACGCCAAAAAATACAATACTTTTACAGCGCAACAGCTGAAAAAACTAAATTAATCAATGGATTTTTCGATTATTCGACATAAAATAGACGAACAAAAAGTTTGTGTACTTATTCCGACTTACAACAATCATAAAACATTGAAGCGTGTGATTGACGGAGTTTTAGATTACACGAATCAAATTATAGTTATAAATGATGGATCGACGGATTCTACTTCTGAAATTTTAAAAGATTATCAGAATCAGTTTATTGTAATTGAACTTCCAGAGAACAAAGGAAAAGGAAATGCACTTCGTATTGGTTTTAAAACTGCGCGAGAAAAAGGCTACCATTATGCATTGACAATCGATTCTGACGGTCAACATTTTCCATATGATATTCCAAATTTTATTACAGAATTAGATCAAAAAAATAAGCCTGTTTTAATTATTGGAAGTCGTCAAATGGAGCAAGATGGAATTCCGAAGAAAAGTAGTTTTGGAAATAAGTTTTCTAACTTTTGGTTTTGGTTCGAGACTGGAATTAAGCTGAATGATACACAATCTGGTTATCGTTTGTATCCGTTGAAATTTATTCCGAAAAAGTTTTGGACAAATAAATTCGAATTCGAAATTGAGATTATTGTACGAACAGCTTGGAAAGGAGTTGAGGTGACCAATATTCCGATTGATATTTTGTACGATCCAAACGAACGAGTTTCACATTTTCGTCCATTTCAAGATTTTACACGAATTAGTATTTTGAATACTTTTCTGGTTTTTTTGACAATTTTTTATATCAAACCACGAAATTTTTTCTTCAGTTTCAAAAAAAAAAATATACAAACATTCATTAAAGAAGATATTCTAGGGAGTAATGATAGCAATAAAGTAAAAGCGCTTTCAATTGCTTTGGGAATTTTTCTTGGAATCGCGCCATTTTGGGGCTTTCAAACTTTTTTATCCATTTTTTTAGCGTCGATGTTTCGTCTTAATAAAGTGATTAGTTTCTTTTGTTCCAACATTAGTATTCCGCCAATGATTCCGATAATTATTTATCTTTCTTTGTTGACTGGGGGATTTATTTTGCAAGACAATTTTCAATTGGATTTGAGTTTGGTTTCTTTTGAAATTATCAAAAAAAATCTGCTTCGTTATATTGTCGGAAGTTTAGTTTTAGCTACTTTTTGTAGTATTGTTAGTGGAATTGTAAGTTATTTTTTATTAATTTATTTCAGTCAAAAGACAATTAAGAATGCATAAATTTTTCTACAACATATTTTTACAAATCAAGGCAAATAAATGGTTGAGTGTATTATTTTTTATTCTCTTTTTACTTGGTTGTGTTTTTTTTTCAAATCGACTAAAATTTGAAGAAGATATTACGCGAATCATTCCGAAAGATGAGAAAAATGATGCAATGGCAAAGGTTATTGCTCAATTAAAATTTACGGATAAAGTTGCGGTGATTATCGAAAAAGATAAAGCTGGAACGTTGGATGATATGACGGCGCAAGCAACAGATTTTTTAGATAGTGTTCAGCCGTTAAGTAATTATTATAATGATATTCAAGGTCAATATGATTTAGATAATTTTGCTTCGACTTTTGATTTCGTTCATCAAAATTTGCCACTTTTTTTAGAGAAAGAAGATTATAAAAAGTTAGAACAAAAACTCTTAAAAGATTCGATTGCTTCTATTGTTGAAAGTAATTACAAAAGTTTGATTACACCGACTGGAATTGTTTCAAAAGAATTTATGTTGAAAGATCCGCTTGGGTTGACTTTTGTTGCATTAAATCGTTTAAAAGAAAAGAATTTGACGGATGATTTCGAAGTTTACAATGGATTTATTGTGACGAAAGATCATTCGAAATTATTTCTTTTTATCAATCCTAAATTTTCAGGAAGTGAAACAGAACATAATACTGAATTTGTTAATCGTTTAGAAGAAATTCAACAGCATTTAAATCCAGAATATAGCGGAAAATCAACATTGAGTTATTTCGGTTCAAGCTTTATTGCAGTTGCGAATGCAAAACAAATTAAACAAGATATTATAACAACCGTTTTGATTTCGATGATTACATTAATGATCATTTTAATTGTATTCTATCGAAAAATTTACATTCCGATAATTATTTTTATTCCTTCCGTTTTTGGTTTTTTCTTCGCTTTGGCACTTTTGTATTTTATTCAAGGTACAATTTCTGCAATTTCATTGAGTATTGGAGCAGTTTTATTAGGAATAACAATTGATTATTCGCTGCATATCATGACGCATTATAAGCACAATAGCGATTCTAAAACATTGTTTAGAGAGATTACGAAACCGTTAATCATGAGCTGTACGACAACAGCGATTGCATTTTTGTGTTTACTTTTTGTGAAATCAGATGTGTTGAAAGATTTAGGAATTTTTGCTGGAATAACAGTTATTGTTTCTGGTATTTTTTCTTTATTGATTATTCCACATTTATATCATCCAAAACAAGATGCGATTGAAAATAATTCTTCAATTATAGAGAAGTTAGCGTTCTTTTCATTTCATAATAACAAGATATTGATTGGTGCTTGTGTTCTTTTGATTATTGTGAGTTGTTTTACGTTTAATAATGTCAATTTTGATAAAGATTTATCCAAATTGAATTACGTTCCAACCGATCAAAAAATAGCGGAACAAAAGTTAGAAACATCGTCTAATTCTATCTCAAAATCGTTGTATGTTGTCAATTATGGAAACAATGTAGAAGACGTATTAAATGAAAATATTGCGTTAACAAATAAGTTACAAAAAGCAGAAAATAGAGATGAGATTTTAAGTTATAATTCTATTCAATCGTTGATTTTACCAATTTCTGTTCAACAAGAAAAAATATATGATTGGAAAAATTTTTGGAATTCAGATAAAGTGAATTTTGTAAAGAATGAATTTATCAAGGATGGAAAAAAATATGGTTTCAAAAAAGAAATTTATAATCAATTTTTCTCAATTTTTGATAAAGCATATCAACCTTTAAATTTAGAAGATTATAGAGCATTTAATCCGTCGCTTTTTGAAGAATTTGTTTCGCAAAAAAAAGGTTTTTATACGATTTCTACTTTAGTAAAATTAAAGGAAGAAAGCCGAGAAAACTTCATCAAACAATATCATAATAAAGAAACAATTGTAATTGATCGCAAACAGTTAAACGAAAATTTTTTAGGAAATTTAGTGACAGATTTTAATAATCTTGTCAATTACTCATTTATTGCTGTTTTATTAATATTGTGGTATTTCTTTCGACGTATAGAATTGGTTATTATCAGTGCGATTCCTATTGCGTTATCGGGCTTGGTTACTGCTGGATTGATGGGACTTTTTGATATTAAATTCAATATTTTTAGCAGTATTGTTTGTACATTGGTTTTTGGTCATGGTGTTGATTTTAGTATTTTTATGACGAGTGCTTTACAAAAAGAATATACGACCGGAAAAGATGAAATGCCTACTTATCGCACTTCGATTTTGTTAGCAGTTATCACGACAATTTTAGCAATTGGAGCACTTATTTTTGCTAAACATCCAGCGTTGAAATCAATCGCATCAGTTTCTTTAGTTGGAGTTGTGGCGGCACTAGTGATTACATTTATTTTCTACCCAATTTTATTTCGATTTTTCATCTCAAATCGTCCTAAAAAAGGTAAATCTCCAATGACGTTGTGGTTGGCAATTCAAAGTGGGATTTTCTTCATTTATTTTGGATTATTTGGTACAATAACGTCTTTAATCCTTCGATTTTTTATGCTTATTTTACCAATCTCGAAAGAAAAAAAATATAAACTTTTTGGATGGGGAATGTCAACTTTTATGAAATCTGTGTTGATGTTAAAGCCAACGGTTGTCAAGAAAATTATTAATCCAAATCAAGAAGACTTCAAGAAACAGTCAATCATAATTGCGAATCACACTTCGTTCTTGGATACGTTGGCGATTGGAATGTGTACGCCTAAAATTGTGTTCTTAGTGAACGATTGGGTTTATAAATCGCCGATTTTTGGTCGAGCTGTGAAAATGGCAGGTTTTTATCCTGTTTCAAACGGTGTTGAAAATAATATTGAAGAGATTAAAACTCGAATTGGGAATGAGTTTTCGTTGATGATTTTCCCTGAAGGAACACGTTCTCGAACGAATAATATTAATCGTTTTCATAAAGGTGCATTTTATTTGGCGGAGAAATTGAAACTTGATATTTTACCAATTTATATTCATGGAAATTCAGAGATTATTCCAAAAGGAGATTTTTTAATTTTTGATGGACATATTTATTCAATAATAGGTAAAAGAATTGCTTGGAATGATGAAAACTATGGTTTGAATTATTCAGAACGAACTAAAAGAATCAGTAAGGAATTTAAAAATAATTTTCAAGAAATTCGAGATAAATATGAAGATAAAAACTATTGGAAACAGAAATTATTTTTAAGTTTTTTGTACAAAGAATCTGAAATTATTCAAGTTGTAAAAAAGGATTTTAGTTTGAATAAATCTGTTTATCATCAATTAAATAATGCATTTACAAAAGATGAAAAAATAGTTCATTTTTCGAATGATTTTGGACAAATTGATTTTTTATTATTGATGCAACAAGCAAACCGAAAAATAATAACGTTTGTAAAAGAGGAAGAAAAGCGAGAGATTGCAGCAACAAATTACATTACAAAAATTCGTTCGTTAGAATATCGTTCTGATCTTGATGTTATAGATGATTATAAGACGCTTTTAATTTCTACTGATATTGAAAATATTTATCAAGAAACAATAAATCAATTTGAGAAAATTGTTGTTTTAAAGAATAGAAATATTGACGAATCACTTTTTACAAGTTTTGCCCAACAAACCGAAACAAATGAATACACAATTTACACAAAATAATTCTGAATCTCATTACGATGTAGTCGTTATTGGTAGTGGTTTGGGAGGACTTGTTTCTGCGCTTATTTTGGCAAAAGAAGGAAAGAAAGTTGTTGTATTAGAAAAGAACAATCAGTTTGGAGGGAATTTGCAAACTTTTGTTCGAAATAAAACAATTTTTGATACTGGTGTTCACTATGTTGGAGGTTTGGATAAAGGAGAAAATTTGTATAACTATTTCAGTTATTTGAATATATCCGACAAATTGAAATTGCGCCAGTTGAATAAAAATGGTTTTGATATGATTTCGTTTGATGATGATTCTCAGGAATATCCAATTGCGCAAACGTATCAGAATTTTGTTGATCAATTAGCTGTTTTTTTTCCTGAAGAGAGAGAAAATTTAATCAAATACAGCAAAAAATTAGAGGAAATTTGTTCTGCTTTTCCTATGTATAATTTGAATATCGGAACTTTTGCTGATGAAGAAGATTTTTTGTCGATTAATGCGAAAGAATACATCGATTCGGTTTTCACAAATAAGCGTTTGAAAGCGGTTTTAGTAGGAAATAATTTTCTTTATGTAGGACAAGCAGAGAAAACGCCTTTGTACATACACGCGCTTTCAGTTAACTCTTATATACATTCGGCTTGGAGATGTGTAAATGGAGGAAGCCAAATCGCGAAACTTTTGATCAAAGAACTGAAGAAATATGGAGGTGAAATTTATAAATACCAAGAAATAAAATCATTTGTACAAAACGAGAATGAAGAAGTAATTGGTTGTGAAACAACAAAAGGAAAACGTTTCTTTGGTAATTTATTCATTTCGAATATTGACATTAAAAAAACAATAGATATGTTAGGCGAGCGTAAGTTTGGTAAACCATTTTCTCGACGCGTCAAAAGCTTGGAAGTAACGCCTTCTGCATTTACTATTTATATTGTTTTTAAGCCAAAAAGTTTTTCCTATATCAATCATAATATTTATCATTTTAACTCGATAAATGATGTGTGGGACAGCTACGAAAAAACTACAAATGATTGGCCAAATACATACATTGCAACATTTAGTATGGATCAAAAAGATGAAGAGTATTCGGAAAGTATGACGGTTATGACGTATATGATGTTTGATGAAGTACAAAAATGGGAAGAATCGTATAATGTTGATATTAATGATAATTACGGAAATAGAGGAGAAGAATATGAAGAATTTAAACGTCAGAAAACGGAATTAATCATTCGTAAATTAGAGAAAAAATTTCCTGATATTAGAGAAAAAATTTCTTCAATTCATACTTCTACGCCTTTATCTTATCGCGATTTTATAGGTTCTGAAAAAGGAAATATGTATGGATATTTGAAAGATAGTAATCATCCGATGAAAACATTTATTTCACCAAGATCAAAAGTAAAAAATGTGTTTTTTACTGGTCAAAATGTCCGTGTTCATGGAGTTTTGGGTGTAACGGTTGGTGCATTTGTAACATGTTGCGAAATCCTTGGTGCTGACTATTTAATGAATAAAGTTCATCGTGAAATAAAACTAAATGCGAATGAATAAAACTATTTACTTTTTTACGTTTATTTTTTTTACGTTTATATCTTGTGGCATTAGAAAAAGTTTAGAAAATCGTCCTGATTTGTCTACTTTTCAATCAAAACAATATAGTAGAAATGAGATCAATGACTCACTTTTTTATATTGAAAATAATTTTTTTAAGAAAAATAAAACACAAAATTGGGAACTTTTTGTTTCGGGAGATCCGTTAGAAATTGGTCAAAAAACAGGTGTTTTAACGAAAGAATTATATGCTTTTCAAGAGCAATCTTTCATGAATTTGATAACTGATTTTATTCCTTCTGAAAAGCGCAGAAAATTTCTTTTCAAAGTACTCAAATATTATAATCGAGATTTACATAAATATGTCAACAACGAATATAAAGCACAAATTTATGGACTTTCTGAGTCTGCAAATAGCCACTATGATTCGTTAATAGACAAATATAATCGTAACCTTTTTTTACATGGGGCGCACGATATAGGACATGCTATGCATGATTTGATGTTGGTTGGTTGTTCATCTTTGGCTGTTTTGGATAATAAATCTGAAGATGGAGGTTTGTTGATTGGTCGCAATTTTGACTTTTATGCAAATGATGATTTTGCGAAGAATAAAATAGTTTCGTTTGTCAAGCCAAATTCTGGTTATCCATATATGTCGGTGACTTGGTGTGGAATGATTGGTGTTTCGTCTGGAATGAATCTGGAAGGGCTTACAGTAACGATAAATGCGGGAAAATCTTCTATTCCACTTAAAGCAAAAACGCCTATTTCTCTCGTTGCTTTAGAAATTTTACAATATGCCTCAACGATTGATCAAGCAATTGAAATAGCAAAGACTAAAAAGGTTTTCGTTTCTGAGAGTATCATGATTGGTAGTTCAAAAGATCATCGTGTGGTGTTGATAGAAATTTCTCCTAAAAAGTTTGGTGTTTATGAAGTTCAAAATCAACCTTATTTAGCTTGTACTAACCATTTTCAGAGTGATGTTTATTTGGATGATAAGCGAAATAATATTCAAAAAGAGGAAAGTCATTCGGTTTATCGTTTTGAAAAAATTGAAGAACATCTTTCGAATGAAAATAAGCTAAATCCCACTAAAATGGTTGAATTATTGCGTGATACAAATGGTTTGAAAAACACTAAATTAGGTTACGGAAATGAAAAGGCTTTGAATCAACTATTGGCGCATCACGCAGTTGTTTTTCAACCAGATAAACGATTGGTTTGGGTTTCGTCAAATCCATATCAATTAGGTGAGTTTACAGCTTATGATTTGAATAAAATTTTTAATGATTCTATTTCAAATTATATGTTAAATGTAGATAGTTTGAGAATAGAAAAAGACAAGTTTGTCTTATCTGCTGATTATTCTAATTATGAAAAATATCGTGAACAAACACACCAAATAAGTAAGTTGATAAAAGAAAATAAGAAAATTGATGAAACTTTTTTAACAAGTTACATTCAAAATAATCCTGATTTTTGGTTGGTTTATGACAAAGTTGGTGATTATTATTTTCAGCAGAAAGATT
Organism: Empedobacter sp. R132-2; assembly: GCF_030324375.1. Lineage (NCBI taxonomy): Bacteria > Pseudomonadati > Bacteroidota > Flavobacteriia > Flavobacteriales > Weeksellaceae > Empedobacter > Empedobacter sp. R132-2. The sequence continues at coordinate 53,401 of NZ_JACAGG010000014.1, read as the reverse complement.
ATCAACAAGCGAGTTTTTATTATAAATTAGCATTGACAAAGGAGGTGACTACAGTTCCTGACCGAAATAAAATTCAGAAAAAATTATCCAAATGTTCTCGAAAAACGCGTTAACATCCTTAGAACTTCAATCTTTAGAAGAGATTAAAGAATTTCAAAATCAGAAACTTCAAGAACAGATAAAGTATCTTGCGACGCATTCCAAATTTTATCAAGATTTATTCAAAAAATATCAAATTGATTGGAAATCTATTCAAACAACGGAAGATTTAAAATTAATTCCTGTTACAACGAAGAATGATTTGCAACAATATAATTTTGATTTTTTATGTGTTCCATTAACTGAAATTATTGATTACTCAACAACTTCTGGAACTTTAGGTGATCCTGTAACATTTGGTTTGACGGATAAAGATTTAGATCGTCTGGCAGCAAATGAAATGAATTCTTTTCAACGAATTGGGGTTCAAAAAGGTGATGTTGTACAATTGATGACAACGATTGATCGTCGTTTTATGGCTGGTTTGGCGTATTTTCTTGGTTTGAGAAAAATAGGCGCGGGCGTTATTCGTGTTGGTGCTGGAGTTCCGCAATTGCAATGGGATTCTATTTTAAAATATCAACCCAAATTTTTGGTTGCTGTTCCATCTTTTTTATTGAAAATGTTAGATTATGCAGAGAAAAATAACATCGATTATCAAAATTCATCCGTAAAATCGGTTTTGTGTATTGGAGAGTCGTTGCGTGATAAAGATTTGAATTCGTCTTTGTTGGCGCAAAAAATAAATTCGAAATGGGATATTCAACTTTTTTCGACTTATGCTTCAACCGAGATGGGAACAGCGTTTACAGAATGTAATGAATCGGTTGGAGGACATCATCAGCCAGATTTGATTATCACAGAAATTTTAGACGAGAATAATGAAGTTGTACAAGATGGTGAATTAGGTGAATTGACAATTACAACATTAGGAATAGAAGGAATGCCTTTATTGCGTTTTAAAACAGGTGATTTAGTACGCAAACATTCCGATAAATGTATATGCGGGAGTAATTCGTATCGATTAGGACCAGTTGAAGGTAGAAAGCAACATATGATAAAGTACAAAGGAACAACCTTGTATCCGCCAGCTTTACATGATATTTTGAATCATTTTGATGAAATCAAATTACATTTAATCGAAATTTATTCGAACGAATTTGGAACAGATGAAATTTTAATTCGATTAGTTTCAACAGACGAAACCGATGATTTTTTAGCAAAAATAAAAGATTATTTCAGAGCAAAATTACGCGTAACGCCTTCTATAAAATTTGAAACTTTTGAAGAATTACAATCAATTGTTTTCAAGCCAGAAAGTAGAAAACCAATTACGTTTGTTGATTATAGAGAAAGTTAAATATATGAAATAAAAAGTCCACTGAAAGTGGACTTTTTATTTGAAAATATCTTATTTTAAATAAGTATCAGAATTTCTTGCCGGGCTTTTAACCTCTGGCCATTCTTGCTGTTTTCCGTCTCTACCATTAGGTAAAATACGACGCTCACGACTTACTAAATCTTTTTCTTGATCTGCCATCATCGTTAAAGTAGCACTCAAAATTGCATTCGTTTGTACTTCTTCAAAAACGATTTTATCATACGTATCTTTGTTTGTGTGCCAAGTATACGTACCGTAACCCCAATTTAATGAACTAAGTCCGAAAGCTGGCGCTCCTGCAGCGATAAAAGATGCATGATCCGATCCTCCACCACTTGGCATTCCAGGGAAATCTGTCTTGATTTCTTTCGTAATAAAATTAGGAACAGCTTGTAACCAGCGCGTCATGTATTCATATGATTTTTCAAAACCAGATCCATTGATGTTTACTACACGTCCTGTTCCATTATCTTGGTTAAATACAGCTTGAGTGTTTTTAATAATTTCTGGATGATCTTCTACAAAAGCACGAGAACCATTCAATCCTTGTTCTTCACTTCCCCATAAACAAATCAAAATTGTACGTTTGTTATTTGGGTATAATTTTTTGATTGTACGAATTGTTTCCATCATTGTGATAGTTCCAGTTCCGTTATCTGTTGCTCCTTGCGCTCCATCCCAAGAGTCGAAGTGAGCAGAAAGAATAATGTACTCGTTTGGTTTTTCTTTTCCTTTAATTTCTCCAATAATATTGAATGTTTTCGCAACTCCATTGTGTTTAGATTGTGCATTAACAGTCAATTTTGGAGCAGTTCCATTTTCAGCTAAACGATATAACATTCCGTAATCTTCATTCGAAATATCTAACATTGGGATAGTTTTCGTTTTTGCACCAAAAATTCTATTTGCTCCCATAATTCCTGTCCAATAAGAAATTGCAACCGCTGCAGCTCCATTTTTCTCAAAAACTTCTGGAAGTGTATTGTTGTTGTAACCTGTCACTTTTATAGAATTTGCCCAAGCTTCGGCTTCAGCTTTTCTTGTTTCAGTAACTTTTTTATACAAATCCTCTAAACCAAAATCTTTGTATTGATAATCAGAACGTCCATATGATTGGTTTTGTGACATCAAAACAACTTTTCCTTTTACAGAAGGTAACCATGCGTCAAATTCAGCTTTTGTTTTGAAAACAGGCATTGCGATAGCATCTGCATTCACAGCTTTTTTAGTTGCTGGTGACCATGCTAATTGAGTAGCTTCGATAGATTTTGCTCTTGGATACGTCATATCAACATGCGTTATTCCGCGCTCCCATGCTTTCCATGTTCCATAATCTTCACGGCGGGCATCAATTCCCCAAGATTTCAACGTTTTAATTGCCCATTCTCCTGCTTGATCCATTTGTGGAGTTCCTACTAAACGAGGTCCGATTCCGTCTAATAATTCGTGCGAAATTTTCTTCAACTGCGAATTATTTTGAATTTCGGTTACAAAACTTTGTACAGTTGGGTCTAATTTTTCTTGTGCTTGCGCATGTACCGCAATAGACGATAATACAATTGTAGAGTAGGTTAATGTGTTAATCAATTTCATAATTAAAGTAATTTCGTGTGATAAATTTTACAAATTAGGTCTAAAATAGAATATTTTGTGAAATAAAAAAAGACATCTGTAGATGACTTTTGTGTAATTATGTTTTTTTGAAAATATAGTATTGTTTTTTAACTATCTTTCATTTTAATGAATCGATTATTTTGTAGCACAAATATTTTGTCAGGGTTATAGGCATGATTCTTTTTCGATTCTTCATTTAATGGAAAAACCGTAATTGCTAAAACTGGAAAATCATTGAAACTAAATATCTGTAAATTAATGTTTTTATATAAATATTCGTCCTGAGAAAAATTTGCATCAAGTAAATTGTAATAATTAATCAATTCGACATCGCTCATAATACTTTCGGTTAAATTTTCTGGATGATAACCAACAAATAATAAACCTCCCTGACCATGCAGCATTGCATAAATATTTTTTTCAATTTCTTTCGGACAATTCTTTTCTAAAAACTGAACATAATTAAAATATTGATAATGAAAAAGATGATCGTAAAGACAATCTAAAATAAATTCGCGGTTCGAAATATTATTTATAAAAATTGTCTTGTTGGGTTATTCCACAAAAAAGGTGTGTCTAAAATTTCAAAATGATCAACATTAATATCAAAATTTGAGAATAGATTTTTATTTAATTTTATTGCATCTATTTATTCTTCAAAACCTAAGTTTTTCAGTAATTTATATTCGATTATTAAATGATTAAGTTGTTCAGAATAATTAATTTGTTCAGAGTTTTTTAAAGAATAAATTTCATATTCGTTGTCTTTTTTTAAAGTATCGAAATCTTCATTTAAAACAAAAGACAAACTAATTCCGTAAGGAAAAATATTTTCATTTGGAGTGATAAAAATAGCTTCTTGATTAATTAGTTTTAAGCGTTTGTAATTATTTCCGTTAGGAAAATTGATTTCAGTATTTATTCGATCAATTGCTTTTGGTTGAATAAAATTGCTTTCAATTTGTAGCAAACCTTCATTTGAAATAATTTCGATGTAATTTTAAGAAAACTAAAAGCATCCAACCTGTTTTTTAATCCATTATCCGAATTAAATTCAGTGATTTGAAATTCTTTTGAGCTTGTGCAAAAACGTGTTTTTACAACATAAGTTATTGTAGATAAAATGTTTTTGTGCATAGTTAAGTTTTAGTCTTTTGTAAATGTAAAAGATTAGTTTTTAATAATTTTAACTAAAAAGCACTTTTTTCTAAAAATTATTAAGTGTTTTTGGTAAAAACTTTTTCATTCCGCTTTCGATAAAATAGTTACTTTTTTGAACATTGTTTTTGAGGAAATGATAAAATTATAAATTTTATTTAAACAAAAATCCTCAACTCCGAAGAATTGAGGATTTAATAACCAACTAAAATTAACTATATCTATGAAATTTGTATGCTACGTTTTTCTTTTGGTAAAGCTTCTTCTTTTTTAGGTAAAACTAATTGTAAAATTCCGTTTACATAAGATGCTTCTATTTTGTCTTCGTTTATGGTTTCTGGCAATGTAAAAGCTCTTTTGAAACTTGAAAAATTAAATTCTCTTCTCGAAAATTTTTCATCTTTTACTTCTTCATTTTGTTTAAATTCTGATGAAATTTTCAAAATATTTTCATCAATTTCAATTGAGAAGTCTTCTTTGTTTAAACCTGGTGCAGCTAATAAAATCTCGAAACTATCTTCGTTTTCTTTGATATTTACTGCAGGAAATTGATTTTGAGAATTTACAAAAGTTTCAAATTTTGGACGCATTTCATTTTCAAATCCAAAAGGAAAATAATTTGCTCTGTTTTTTCTAACTGTATTCATGTCTTGTATGTTTAAATTTTTGATTTCATTGTTCATGCTTACTTCTTTTCAAATTACATGCAAAATGATTTTATCGGACAAAATGACTTGTTTTGCAATTTGTTTAATGTCAAAAAGTCCGAATAATAAATTTAACGCATAAAAAATCCTGAAAAATTGACTTTTCAGGATTTGAATTTATTTTAGAATGATCTAAAAATATATTTTATTTGAATACATCGTCTAAAACTTTTGCTAAACGAATTCCTCCTTTTAACAATTGATCTTCAATGATAAATTTATTATCAAAATGGTAACGGTAACCTAATTTATCGTCCATTTTTACTCCTGCATAGATATTGTTTGCAAGAATGTACGAACCATAAATCCAATCAGCATAAGTACCTTCTTTCATTGCTTTTTGATGTTCTTTTGACGCAATATCCAATAAATTAGAATATTCTGTGTAAGAATAGTTTTCGTAATCTACCAATTTAGAATCCCAAACGGTGTGGATATTTACTTTATCACGGAACCATTCAACTTTGATACGATTTCCTCCCAAATCATCTGGGCGACCAACGTGAAGTGGTTGATGTGCATCACCAAGAATGTGAATCAAGAAATATAAATCGTGTTGTTTTTGCTCGATTGTAAGGTTTTTATTGTTTTTTAATTCATTCATTAAAAACAAACCTTTTTTGTACATGTTTTCATCTGAAGTTTGCTCTAAAGCAGCATCAAATTGTTGACGATTTAAATCTCCAGGAATGTTAACATAGTGATAAGAATCTGCATGTTTCCAAGAATCATCAGACTTGATAAAATCTGGCCAGTTTGCCCAATAAGCTAACTTTTGTGGACCAATAATTTTTGTAATTTCTTTACGAGTTTTCTTGCTAATGTGTTGTTCTGCAATCTGAGAAACCACTCGGTGACCTGTTAATCCCCAAGCTAAAGCACTTTCTGAAGCCAAAAATGCACCTAAAAGCATTGCACTTCCTATAATTTTTTTCATTGTGTGAGCTCGATTTTTGACAAAGGTAAGGAAAGTTAATTATTGATGAATTATGATTAATACTATTAAAATAATGTTTGATTATATATTAATGGGAATAATTCTAAATCAAAAGGATTATTAGTATTTGTACAAAATATAAGAGGTAAATCTTCGTAAGTAATCAAGCACCAACTTATATCATCGGGAAAAAGAAAGGAATTAGAATCGAAATCTGAGTTTTTCTGAAAATCAAGATATTCTGAAATTAAAACATTACTATTCCTTTGCTTATAGTTTTCTTCCCAATAAAATTCCTCGATATTGCTGATATATAAATGTAAGTTTTGATAGTTTATAATTTTATTTAATCCTTTTTCTATACAATCGATTGTTTGATTATCTAAAAACTCAATTGCCGGATTGTCTTTAAAATCATTTAAAATATTTATATTTTTTTCAAGTTTAAATTTTTGAGAAAGTTCATCAAGATTAATTTCTCTGTAAAGATTACTTTTTTGAGGATTAAGAAATAATCCAAATCCTCTTTCAATCTATATTCTTTGGTTGATTTCTTCTATGGTCGAGTTATTTGATGGATATTTTTCGAAAGGAAAATCATCTATAATTCCAATTTTCCAATGAATCATATAATATTGTTTAAATAAATCTGGAATAATATCAGTTAACGTTTCTATATTTTCGTTGCTTTTATAATCTTTTATCCAAGAGAATTGATCCATAATTAGCTTTAATTATTCTCTAAATTTAGTAAAAATCATCTTTAAAAGTTCTTTTTTTTGGAGATTTAGAAATTTTCTAAAAAAAACTTTAAAAAAATATTAATTCAACAAATCTTGATAAACAGACCGATTGTTGTCTTTTTTATTTATAATACTAAAAATAATTCAGTACTTTGTTTTGCATAATACTAAAACTTTTATATATATTTGTATAACAAAATAAAACAAGCCGTTCTTATGAATATAGAGAAAACAAAAGTTCAGATGCGAAAAGGTGTACTGGAATATTGTATTCTCAGCATTATCAAAAAAGGAGATGCGTATGCATCTGATATCATAGACGAATTGAAAAAAGCAGAGATGATTGTTGTTGAAGGAACATTATATCCGCTTTTGACAAGACTAAAAAATGATGACCTTTTACAGTATCGCTGGGAAGAATCAACGTCAGGACCACCTCGCAAATATTATGCACTTACAGAGTTAGGTGAAAATTTTTTAAAAGAATTAGCTGAAACTTGGGAACAGTTAATTGAAGCCGTGAATAAAGTAACCACAGAAACGCAGAAAAATGGATAAAACAGTATCAATAAGTATAGGAGGATTTTCTTTCGTGTTAGACGAAATCGCCTATAATAAATTAAAGACCTATTTACAAGATGTAAAAACTTCGTTGAGAGGTACGGAAGGTGTAGAAGATATTATTGAAGATGTAGAAATCCGTATTTCTGAATTATTTCGTGAACGATTAAAATTTAGAGAAGTCGTAAACGAAGATGACATCAATTTTGTAATTGCAACGATGGGACATCCAGATCAATATAAGGTTGAAGAAGATGAAGAGAACGAAAAAACGTCTACAAATTCATCATACAATTATTCGTCAAATAATCAATCGTATGGTGGGCAACAAACTGGTGCGAAACGTTTGTACCGCGATCCAGATGATACAATTGTAACAGGATTATCTGCTGGTTTGGCGCATTATATGGGCGTTGATCCTTGGTTTGTACGTTCTATTTGGTTAGTTCTTGGAATTTTGGGAATTTTCACAGCAGGTGTATCATTTTTCTTAGTGGTATTCTGTTATTTTATCTTGTTAATTTTTGTTCCAAAAGCAAAAACAACATCAGAGAAGTTACAGATGTACGGACAACCAGCAAACATTGATACATTAAAAAAAAACGTAGAACAAGCTAGTGAAGCTGTTGTAAGTGGAAGCAAAGAATTAAGTAATAAATTAGGCGGAGCCTTTGGTGTTTTTGGTCGAATTTTACTTTGGTTCATCGGATTTATCATTCTAAGTTCAGGAATTGGATTAATCATTGGAGGATTCTTTTTCTTCTTTACTACTTGGACAGAAATGCCAACAGAATTATTCGGTTATCTTGTTGAAGAGGAATGGATGAGCATGGCAGCCAAAATATTTGGAGGAATATTAATGGTAATTCCAGGTATTTTGTTGACAATTTTAGGTGTAAAATGTTTCTGGAATAAAGTAAAAGTAAGCAAAGCTGTCATCTTTGGATCAATCGCTCTTTGGTTTGTTGCATTATTTGCAATCATCGGAATTTCTGTAAGTACAGCAAGTAAATTTAGAAACTCAGTTGAAATGACACAAGAAAAAAGTTATGTTATTCCTTCTGATACCTTACAAGTTTATTTTAGAGAAAATAATGAAGGTAACTTAAAGTTCAAAACTTTTAACGATTTAGATCAATTAATTGATGCTGATGGAAACTTAATCATTCCAATTGATGATATTTTTGAGATTGAAGAAAGTACAGACGATAAACTTCATGTTCAAGTAACTTATTCTTCTAAAGGAGGAAGCAAAGAAGAAGCAAAACGCAATTTAGAAGCAATTAGATATAATTACGAATTAAATGGAAATAAACTTTATTTAGATGAGTTTATTAAAATTCCTAAAGATGGTAAATTTAGAAATCAAACGGTTGATATCAAATTGTATGTTCCTAAGAACAAATTAATTCACACGAATAACACTGATCGAATAACAATTATTAATAATGATAATGATCGTGATTATTTATACGATTTGAAGAATAAATTTATTGGATATAATGGAAAAAAATTCGTATGTTTGAATTGTCAAAAAGATTCAGATTCTGAGGACGATATTAATCTTGATTCAGAGGATGTAAACATAAATTTGAATGACGGAAACGATTCGGCGAGAGTTAGAATTGATAAAAATGGTATTCGTGTCGAAAGTAAAGACGGTTCAGTAGGACTAAATTTACCAAGAACTGAAAACAAAAAAGAAAAATCAAACCAAGAAATACACTATAAAGATGATACAGATTCTATTAACATTAACTACAGAAATCATTCAAATAATCGTTGATTTCTTTGCATAGACTTAGGAAGTATTTTAATTAATAATATTCAAAAAGAGACATTTCATTTCGGAATGTCTCTTTTTATTTTTGGTTACATTGACTAATATCCGTTTCGAGTTTTGTATGTTTGCAAATGCATAAAGCATCATTTTATGAAAAAAATTTTAGGCAAACTTTTGTACTCATTAGGAGGTTGGAAATTAGATAATCATCTCGATCTATCGAAAGTAGATAAATGCGTTTTGGTTTGCGCTCCGCACACTTCCAATTGGGATTTTTACTATACTATTTTGGCTTTTTGGCAAATGGGAATTCCAATGAAAATGTTTATCAAAGATGCTTGGACAAAACCTTGGTATGGATATTTTATAAAGAAAATGGGCGGAATCGGAATTGATCGTTCTCAACGACATAATATGGTCGATTTTGCTTCAGATATTTTGAAAGAATCAGATAAATTATATTTAATTAATACACCAGAAGGAACGCGTTCTCGTGCAGAAAAGTGGAAAAATGGATTTTTCTATATCGCGCAAAAAGCAGATGTTCCGATTGTTTTGGCTTATTGTGATTTCAAGAAAAAAAGAGCTGGAATTTCAAAAATTGTAGAAACAGAAAACAGAACTTTAGAAGATGTGATGGATGAAATTCAAGATTTTTACAAAAAAGTTAGGGCAAAACATCCAGCACTTTATAACCCAAAAATACATTAAATTATGAACGAACAAGATATTTTACAGAAGTTCAATGAAATTTCGAAAAATACATTACTTGAAACTTTAGATATAGAATTTACGGCAGTTGGAGAAGATTTTTTATCAGGAAAAATGCCTGTTACGCCTAAAGTTCATCAACCATTTGGGTTATTGCATGGAGGCGCTTCTATCGTTTTGGCGGAAACGTTGGGAAGTACATTGTCAAATATTATTTTACATTCGGATGATTTTGTGGCGGTTGGTCAACATGTTGACGCAAATCATCTTCGTCCAAAAAAGGAAGGAACAATTTTTGGGCATGCAACAGTCGTAAAACAAGGTCGTACTTCGCATTTGATTAAGATTGAAATCAAAGATGAAAACGATAAATTAATCTGTTATACACATTTAACAAACGCTATTATTTCTAAAAAACATGTTTAAAAAATTTCAAGATAAACTTGAAAGATTAATTCAGAATCAAGAACCTTTTCTTCTTTTTAGAAAACCAAATTCTACACAAGTGGAGTTGTGGGAAAATAAAGATTTTGAATCGGATAACAAGTTTATTTGTAATAGTTTCGATAATACAAAATTGGTTGAATTTAATGATAATGAGGTTATAGATATTGGAATAAATGAATTACCAAATTTTGAACTTTCTTTACCAGAATCAAACAAAAATGAAGCAATTTCGTATGAAAATTATATTGATTTAATTCAAAAAACAGTTGAAGAATTACAAAGTGATTCACCAACTAAAAAAATTGTAATTAGTCGAATCAATTCACTTCCAGAAACGAATATTAATTTAGTTGAAACTTTTAAAAATTTACATCAACATTATCCAAATGCCTATGTGTATTTGCGATTTGATACAGAAGAAGGTTGTTGGATTGGAGCTTCGCCAGAGCTTTTATTGAAAGAAAATAATCAATTTATACAAACTGTTTCTTTAGCTGGAACAAAAGCAAAAGAAGATGAATGGACAGAGAAAGAATATCACGAACAACAAGTAGTAACTGATTATATTTCGTCAACTTTAGAACCTTATACTTCTTACATTGATGTGGACGGACCATTTTCGGTAAATGCAGGATTTTTTGAACATTTGAAATCATTTATTTCAGCTCAATTAAAAGACAAATCTCAGCTGTATGACTTGTTGAAAGCTTTGCATCCAACGCCTGCTGTAGGAGGAATGCCAAAGGATCTGTCAAAAGATTTTATTCTCGAAAACGAAGGCTATAATCGTACTTTTTATGCAGGTTTTATGGGCTTTCAAAATAAAACAGAATCGGAGTATTTTGTTAATCTTAGATGTGCAAAAATCTATTCTAATAAAGTAAATTTGTATGTAGGAGGAGGTATTATGCCCGATTCTATTCCTGAAAATGAATGGCGAGAAACAGAACTGAAATCAAAAACAATAGGTGAATTGTTGGTGAAAACAGAGAATTAAATCAACTTAGGACGTTTAGATTTTGGTAAAGTTAAGATGACTAAATTATAAGAATCTTTTATCCATTCTTTGATTTGAATGTTTTTCACGTCTTGATGAATTTTAACAGTATTCCAATGTTTTTTGTTCATGTGATAACCAGGAATTACAGCTTCGAAAGTTGCGCGTAATTCGATTGCATTATCTGGATCACATTTGATATTTACAGAATCAAAATCGTCAATATTACAAAGGCAAAACATTTTTCCAGCGATATAAAAGACCAAAGTAGATTGATCAAAAGGAAATTTTTCTTCGACCAATGGAAGTCCTAAACTAAACTCTCTTAACTCTTCTATATGCATAAAAATATTTTTAGTGAAGATACAAATAAAACGAAAACGACCTTAATTACAAGGTCGTTTTCTATTAAATGTGGAATGTATGCAATTAATTTACATCCCACCAAACACGCGTATTGATGTTATCTGGTCCCATTTGTTGAAGTGCGTTCTGATAGCCTTCTGGGTTATAATTTCTAACACTTGTTGGATAAAGCATACGACGAGGCATTTTTTTATCATTCAACATGGTAGAAGTTGTCGGTAATTTTGGAAAACCAGTTCTTTTATATTCAAACCATTGTTGGTAATCTGTAAAGAATAAAGCAAAATATTTTTGATCGATGATACGTTCTAACGTATTGTTGTATTTAATTTTTTCTTGTGCCATAAATTCAGCAGTAGGCTCGATATTCGTCCATAATTGTACAGCAGCTTTTACAGCTTTATCATAATGAGTTTTTGCATCACCACCTAAACCTTTTTGAGCCATTTCAGCTTTTATAAACTCAACTTCAGCATAAGTCATTAATGGAATTTTCATCGGAGCGATAACAATTGCATTGTTAGGAGATGACGGATTGAATTTGTAATCAGAACTATTTCCTTCGTAAGCTGCAGGAACTCCTTTGTAACCTAATGAAGAACCATCCAAATTAGAAGCTTTATTGACTAAAATTGGTAAACGAGGATCATTAGTTTCATTCATTTTATCAATAAAAAATGTTGTGAATGTTCGGCTATCTCTATAATCTTGTGCTCTTGGCCAAGGAGATAAACTTGGTGCTAAACCAGAAATTTGTAAAATAGCAGATTCTGATTCACTTTCGAAAATAGGATAAGTTGTCGGATTATCAATTATTTTTTTAAGTTCTGTTAAGGCAGATGCATCACGATTCGAAATTCTTAATAATAATCTCATTTTAAGAGAATTTGTGAATTTTTTCCAACGTGTTATATTGATGTTTTTTTCACTACTTGGGAATAAAATATCGGTACCATATTTTAGACCTAAATTAGTTACATATAATTGATTTGCTTTCTCTAAATCATTTAATAATTGCTTATAAATATCTTGTTGCGTATCAAATTTTGGTTTTGTAATTCCTTCTTCTGCTTTGGCTGCTTGAGAAAAAGGAACATCGCCAAACATATCAGTCAAATTTGAAATAACTAAAGAACGAAGCGTTAATGCAATTGCTTGATAATTGACATCTCCAGCTTTTTGCGAAACTTTTAGCATTTCCTCCAAATTAACAAGATTTGTGTAGGCATTATTCCAAGTAGAATTTCCCGTTCCAGTTGTTACATCATAACGATGAAGTCCCATTGCATTGCTTGGATAAGGAATATGAACTTGCATCAGTTGAGCTGTAATATCATAGTTTTTTAAAACATTATTTTCAGCCAAATCATAAAGAACTGGATTTAAAACTGAACCTGAATTAATTTCTGTGATTAAGTTTGGATCTTCATTCGCTTTCTCAAAATCGTTTGTACAAGAGAAAACAGTTGAAATTATAGTGAAGGCAAAAAATAGTTGAATTGAAATCTTTTTCATTTTAATAAATTGAATGTTGTAAATTATAATGAAGCTTTTAAGGTTACTCCATACGTTGCTGTTGATGGCATTTGTCCCATTTCAACTCCAGGTACATAAGTGTTTCCATTTAATGATGCTGTTTCTGGATCGTATAAAGGAAAATCACTAATCGTGAATAAATCGCGTCCGTAAACTGTTAATGACAACGCTTGTAAACCTGTCTTTGATAATAATCTTTTAGGAAAATCAAATGTTAAACTCACATCTCTTAATTTTAAATATGAAGCTTCGAATGAATTAGATTCTACATTAGCACGACGATTATATTCAGCATAATAAGTTGCCACATCAGCTTTTGTTGTATTTGGAGAATAAGTTCCGTCAGCATTCAATACAACACCATTTCCAATGATGTAACCATCTTCTCGACCAGGTAAAGAATCTGCCAATTTTCCTTGCTCCATCATTTTGTGATAAGTTTGTGAATAGACAATTCCACCATATTGTCCGTCTAATGTAAAACTGAAACGCAATGTTTTGAATTTGATTTCATTTGTGAAACCTGCTCTCCATTTAGGTGTTGCGTCTCCAACATATTCTATTAATCCATTTTTAAGTGGAACACCTGTTTTTGCATCATAAATGATTTGTCCCGCTTCGTTTCTTACAAATTTTTCACCATATAGAGCTGTAGAAGAACCGCCAACTTTTGCAATTTGATAAACTGTTCCAGATTGACCAAGAATCATTTGATCACCTTCTATTCCTTCGACTAAAGATTTTACTTTGTTTTCGTTTTTAGCCCAAGTTCCAATCATTTTCCATTCAAAATCTTTACTTTTAATTGGAGAATACGTAGCTGCTATTTCAATTCCACGGTTTTCAATTTCTCCTCCATTTACAACTCTTCTTGAATAGCCAGTTGTGATATCATTTGGTAATTCGAAGATTTGATTTTTTGTACTTTGTTGATAAACTGTAAAATCTAAGCTTAATCTTTTCTTAAATAATAAAGCCTCGAAACCAGTTTCCCATGATGTTGTAGATTCAGGTTTAATATCAGGATTAAATAATCTTCCAGGTACTACTGCAGAAGCTGTAAAATCGCTTTGATCGTAATATCTATTTGTCCAACCTGTTGTACCTCCGTTACCAACTTTTGCAAATGATAAACGGTATTTTAAGTAATTAATAGGTCCTTTTATTTTGAATAAATCTGACAGTATAAAACTAGAAGAAACTGAAGGATAAAAGAATGAACTATATTTTACTGCAACAGAAGAATTCCAGTCGTTACGACCTGTAAAATCAACGAAAATCATGTCTTTCCAACCAAATGAAGCCATTCCATATAATGAATTTTCTTTTAAATTAGAATCATACGTTCTTGCAAAAGGAGAAGTTAATCCATTCGAAAGTTTATAAACTCCAGGCGAAGCTAAACCATTTACCCAAGCCGTTAAATTTCTGTATTCATAATTTTTTCTATTACCTCCAACATTTGCATTGAAACCAAAATCTCCCCATTTATCAGTATAAGTTAATAAGAAATCGATATTTGTTTCAGTTTTAGATATGTCTTGTCTTTTGTAATATCCATTCGGCGTACGATTCATATCAAATGGACGTTTTTGTTCGCGCAATTGAGTATAGGTATTAATTGCAGGACGTAACATTAAGCTTAATTTATTGCTTAATTTAAAATCTGCTCTAATATTTCCAACAATCTGATTACTACTCATTGGATTAACAGCTTCGTAAGCAATTGCATAAGGATTGTCCATGTATGAACTATACGGGCGAATCATTTTTACTCCATTGAAATCCTTTTTCCAAATTGGTTTGTACCAATTTAAATCTACGTTTGGATTTTGGAAGATCATAAAATAAGCAATAGATCCGTTATTGTAACCAGTTCCTGGTAAATTATCACTTGTTTTGCGAGTATAGTTTAAGGCAGTCGAAACTTTGATGCGATCACTTACTTGATAGTTTCCATTAATAGCAGCAGTATAATTTTCGTAGCCTGTATTTGGCATAATCCAGCTATTTTTCTGATGTCCAATAGAAGCTCTCATACTTCCTTTGTCATTTCCACCAGAAAGTGTAACTGCATTACTGAAAGTGAAACCAGTTTGCCAAAACCCTTTTCTATTATCTTTATACGCACGCCATAAAGTTCTTTCAGCCCCTTGTTTTTCTAAAGTTGGATCATATTGAAAAAATGATTGTCCGTCAAATTTTGGTCCGAATGCAGAAGAAGTACTTCCTGTATTTGGTCCATCTGCTGAGGTTTGATATGAGTAATAAGGATTGCCGTTTTTATCGAA
This sequence comes from Empedobacter sp. R132-2, assembly GCF_030324375.1. Classification (NCBI taxonomy): domain Bacteria; kingdom Pseudomonadati; phylum Bacteroidota; class Flavobacteriia; order Flavobacteriales; family Weeksellaceae; genus Empedobacter; species Empedobacter sp. R132-2. The sequence goes on along the minus strand of NZ_JACAGG010000014.1, from coordinate 38,130 downwards.
ACTTTTTCCAGTTCCTTGACCATATTCATATTGAAAATCTGGCCAATTGTTAATAACGTCAATAGCTACAGTTGATTTATATTCTAAACCTAATTGTTTACCTTTTTTACCTGATTTTGTTGTTATAATTAAAGCTCCATTTGCAGCTTTGTTTCCATAAAGAGCCGCTGCAGAAGGACCTTTTAAAACGGTTACACTTTCGATATCTGCTTGATTGATGTCAGAAATACCGTTACCAAAATCGATAGGTGAATCATCGCCCATGTAAGCAGTATTGTTTCCAGAAGAAGTCATTTCTGTACTCATTGGAACACCATCGATGACAATTAAAGCGTAATTTTTTGATTGGTCGATTGAATTTGCTCCGCGCAAAATAATTTGCTGAGAATTGATTGGTCCATTTCCTCCAGAAATAATATTAAGACCAGCTACTTTTCCTTTCAATCCCGAAGACCAGTTATTCGCTTCTGCTGTTGCAAGTTCTTCCGAACCTATATTTTGTTGAGCAAATCCTAATTTTTTCTGCTCTCGCTTTATCCCCAAAGCAGTTACAATTACCTCATTCAGTTGGTTAGATTCTTCTTGTAAAGTAATTTTTACTTGAGAAATATCTTTCGGTGTGTATTCAATAAATTTGTGTTGAGATGAATTTACCAATAATGTAGGATGAGCAACATTTACTGAAACAAATTCGAAAAAACCATCTCCGTCTGTAAATGTTTTAAAAGATGTTCCCTTGATGATGATTTCTACATCTGCAATTCCTAATCCGTTTTGATCAACGATTTGACCTTTGATTGGATTTTGATCTTGAGAAATCGATTGATGATAATCTGTTCCGGTGTAAGTTTTAGCATTGGCGTGTAAACTTAAAAATCCACCTAGTAGAAGTAGTGGTAATTTTAATTGTTTCATAGCTGTAAATGTGAAATGTTTATGTGTTAAAAATTTTAACAAAACTAGAACTTCTTTTTATGAAGTTGTTTAACTCATGGTTAAGAGATTTTTAAGTAAACATTACTAAAATAGAGGTCTTGATATTAGTTTTACATTTGAATAAAGGTTTATTGATTTTTATTTAACATGAATAAATTGTAAAATATTTTATTTAAAAAAGCCACTTCAAAAGAAGTGGCTTATCAAGATGTGTATAAAACGGTTATTTAATAACTTCGAAAGAAGATTTTTCTGTAAAAGTGTTTCCGTACAAATCGGTTGCGCGAACTTCAATTGGATAAGTTCCAACTTTTAGTTTATTCGGTAAACGAACTGACCAAATATGTTTCGAAATTTCTGGAGCAGAAGGTCTGTTACCAATATTTGTAATTTCTGCATTATCAATTTTCATGATGGTTTCCATATAATTGTAATCAACTGTTGGATCCCAATTCATCTCTTTCCATTCACCATTATTTACACGATATTCAACTTTATTTGATTCATGTCCCATAAAGAAATTAGCATATAAAAAAGCACGATTGCGTTTACCTTCTTTTACTTTTTTTGTGTGGTACAGGTCGATTTGTTTTTCTTTTGGTGAATTTGCAACTTTATAATCAAATTTATATTGATTACCATCTACATGTAAAAAAGCATAACCTTTTGGTGTACCATCACGCATCGTAGAGGCCGGAACTCCTTTTGCATCTTTCGGTCCCGAATACCAATCACCAGAAGTTGTTCCAACATTGTACTCGTGATGAGGTTTTTGTTGTTGCCAACCATCTTGATTTGCATAAAAAATCTGTTCTTGGAAATGTGTATGAGCAGACATTGAAATTGTATTTGGGTAATCTTTTAACAATTCGAATAATTGATTTCTATCTTCTGGACGTGTGTCACGCAACGGAATATGAAATGCTAAAACAATTAAATGATCTTTTGGAACAAATTTTAAATCATTTTTAATGAATTCTAATTGATCAGGACGGAAACCTCCCCAATATCCTTTTCCATCACGAGGATCTGGATATAAAATATCATCTAAAACAATAAAATGTGCTTTACCGATATTATATGAATAATTATTTGGACCGAAATTTTTCTCGAACGTTTCATCCGAATATTGATCTTCTTTTGCATCATAATTCATATCGTGATTTCCCATAACATTGTACCAAGGTAAACCAACTTTCGAAACAGCTTTTATATAAGATGGATGCAAATTCAAATCATCACCAACCAAATCTCCTAAAGAAAGTCCGAATTCCATTCCTTTAATTCCTTTAACATCATCAATTACACCTTTAGAGAAATACTCGATTTCTTCTTCTGTATAAGCTTGAGGATCACCAAAAATTAAAGCCGAAAATTTTTCGTTTTCTTTTGTAGGAATTAAAGCAAAATCAATACTCTTTGGAGTATTTCCAGTCGGAGCAGAACCTGCATATTCTAATTTTGGAGAGCCATTAGGTTTGTTGATGTAGTAGAATTGTGGCTGATTGAATTCGTTTGTAGGAATTTTGTAATTTGTTGGTTTAATGACAAACAAAATAGTTTCGTTATCAATCTCGATTTGATATTCTCCTTTATCATTTGTCGAAACAACTTGTTTTCCGTTACTAATTTGCACGTTTGCCAAACGTTTTTCTGATTTATCGAATTTATTGTTTTGATTTTTATCTTCAAAAACAATTCCTTTAGCAAGTTGTTGAGCGTTGACAGAAGTATAAAAACTTCCAAATAATACTAGCGATAATACGATTTTTTTCATTGTGTGAATTTCTTGTTTTGTAGATGTTAAAATTCTATATTTTATGCGGTATTCGGATTAACACAACAATAAGTAAAGATTAAATTTAAGTAAATAAGAATAATATATTTTCAAATTTAATAATGGATGAATAATTGTCTTTGATTATTAAATATTCTAAATTTGCAACCGATTGCATTATGTTATGGAAGAGAAATTAAGCATGAGTTCACGACAAATTTTCATGCAAATTATAGGTTATGTAAGTTTTTCATTTATAGGTTATTTACTTATAGGTTTACCGTTGGCTATTTTACCTATTTTTATTACAAAAACATTAGGTTTTACTGAGCTTGTAGCGGGTATTGTAATTAGTTTGCAATATGTGATAACTTTTATATTGAGAGGTTATGCGGGAAAAATCGTAGATACAAAAGGTCCTAAACCAGCCGTTTTATTGAGTATGAGTTTGTTTATTTTAGCAGGAGTTTTATTATACTTTTGTTACTTCACAAGAAACAATCATTTTTTGTCAATAGCTATTCTTGTACTTGCGAGATTGGTTACTGGTGCAGCAGAAGGAATGGTAGGTGGAAGTCCAATAAACTGGGCAATTTTAAAAATTGGACAACAACATACAGCGAAAGCAATTTCTTATAATGGTGTTGCTAGTTATGGTGCATTGGCAATTGGAGCACCATTGGGAGTTATCTTAAATCAATATTTTGGACTTGGTTTTATTGGTTTGTTTAGTATTGTTTGTGCGATTATAGGTTATTTTTTAGCTAGAAATAAAGAGAATATATTAACTGCAGTTTCAAAAGTTCCGCAACCATTTATAAGTGTATTGAAAACAGTGGCTCCTTTTGGAATTTGTTTAGCACTTGCAGGTCTTGGATTTGGAGGAATTTCCAATTTTATAACACTTTACTACGACTTTTATAGTTGGTCGAATGCAGCTTTATGTTTAAGTGTTTTCAGTTTATTGTTTATTGCAGGACGATTATTTTTTAATAGTTCAATTAATACATTAGGAGGATTAAAAGTTGGAATTATTTGCATGATAGTCGAAACGATAGGTTTATTAATTCTTTTTAGTGCTCCGAATTCTTTTATCGCTCTTATTGGTGCAGGTATTACAGGAATTGGTTTTTCATTGGTTTTTCCTGCGATGGGAGTAGAGGCTGTTGCTTTGGTTTCAGATAATAGTAAAGGAGCTGCTTTAGCTGCGTATGGCTTGTTTATTGATATCTCATTGGGAATTACAGGTCCTCTAATTGGTGGTGTTATCAGTTTGTTTGGAATGTCAAACTTATTTGGTTTTTGTAGTTTGTTTGTATTTATAGGGCTATTGTATAGTTATTATTTGCAAACAAAAAAAAATCGTTCAGAATTTAATAATTCCGAACGATAATATGAAAACATCTAATTTTAGATTCTTTTACGTAGTAAATTTTGCCTGTTCTGACATAATTTTTTAGTACTTGTTCTAACTCTTTTTCTAGTTTAGAATCAGGTGTAATTTTATGATTAAATCTAACATAAGAAATATCAAAAGCAGCACCAAAATTATGCGAACTATCGTTAGAAGAAGCATTTTTATTAATTCCTCTCAAACGATTTTGATCATGTAGCGTTCGTGTCATTGATGTAACAACGAAAAAATTTTGACCTGTTGTTTTTACAAAATCTCTTGCAATACTTGTCAAAATATCTCGACCTTTTGGAATAAGATACGAATGACTATGCGTTAAATCACCAACTCGCCAACCATAACCACGTTGTTTTATTTTAACCAATTTACCTTGATTGATGTATTTATTCAACTTTTTATCACCATCAATTAGCTCAAGTTTATGAGATTTTGCGGCATTCAAATGCTGAACATATTCTTTAGAAGGTTCTATAATAACTCGAGATTGAGCGTAACCGAATAAAGAAGAGCAAATAAAAAAAGTTGTTAAAAATTGTTTCATGATTCAATTCTCTTCTGCAAAAATAGAAAAGAACTTTTATATATTACATTGTTGTTGATTTAAATTGATCGGGATTACGAACCGTTACATGAAAACAGTGTTGTCTATATTCTTTGATATAGTAAATTTTACCGTCTTCTTGCAATTGTTTTAAAATTGCTTCTAAATTATCACGATGAGTTTTGCTATACGAATATTTATTATTGAATTTTGTATAAGACAAATCAAAAGAAGCTCCATAGTTGTGAGAACTTTCACCTTTTGCAGCATTGCTATTTACTCGTCTCAAACTTGCTTGACTTTCCTCTGAACGAGTAAGTGAAGTTACAGTAATTGTAGCATTATTTTCGTCCAAAAATTTTGAAGCAATTCGTTCTAAAACAGTTTTAGCTCTGTTATTTAAGAAAGCTTTACTGTGCGTTAATTTTTCAATTGTGTACCCATTTCCTTCCTCAGGAATAGCAACTAATTTTTTTGTAGCAACTAAACCTTCAATATCATCAAAACTCTTCACGATTGGAACGTTGAATGATTCTGCTGCCATTAAATGATCGTCATAAGTTACTTTTTTTGTAGAGATAGAAGTGGATGAAGAGGCAGAATTTTCTGCTAAAATGTAACTTTCTTGACTTTGAGCTGAAATAAATATTCCGCTAAAAAGACAAGAAAGGGCAATTAATTTTTTCATGTTTTAAATTATTACGCGACAAAATTAGAAGTTACAATTTAATAAAGACTTGTTAAAAATTATAATATTTAGGTAAACTTTAGTTAAAATTTTCTTAAATATTATCTCTAATAGATTAAATCCTACTAAATTCCCTATTTTTGTACTTATTATTCATTTTTATTTTTAGACCTATTTATAAAATGGCAAAAGTTAAAGTTGGAATGGTACAAATGACTTGTACTAATAACAAACAAGAAAATTTAAACAAAGCAATCGAACAAGTAAAAGTAGCAGCTGCAAAAGGCGCTCAAATTGTGTGTTTGCAAGAATTGTTTACCTCATTATATTTCTGTGATGTCGAAGATTACGATAATTTCGACTTAGCAGAAGCAATTCCTGGACCATCAACAGATGCGTTATCAGTTGTAGCTAAAGAATTGGGAGTGGTAATTATTGCTTCTTTATTCGAGAAACGTGCGCAAGGTTTATATCACAATACAACCGCTATTTTAGATGCTGATGGACAATATTTAGGAAAATATCGCAAAATGCATATCCCAGATGATCCTGCGTTTTATGAAAAATTCTATTTTACTCCAGGTGATTTAGGTTACAAAGTTTTTGATACTAAATTTGGAAAAATTGGAGTGTTAATTTGTTGGGATCAGTGGTATCCAGAAGCTTCTCGTATAACAGCATTGATGGGAGCAGAAATTTTATTTTATCCTACTGCGATTGGTTGGGATACGACGCAAGACGAAGAAACAAATCAAGATCAATACAATGCTTGGCAAACAATTCAGCGTTCACATGCGGTTGCGAATGGAGTTCCGGTTATTTCTGTAAATCGTGTTGGTTTTGAGCAAGATGGAGCAATGAAGTTCTGGGGAGGCTCTTTTGCGACAAATGCGCAGGGAAAATTGTTGTACTTAGCAACGCATGATAAAGAGGAAACAGAAGTGGTTGAATTGGATTTGAACGAATCTGATTTCTTCCGTAAACACTGGCCTTTCTTAAGAGATCGCCGCATCGATTCTTATCAACCAATTACAAAACGTTTTATAGACGGAGGATTAATGAAGAAATTATTTTCACTTATAGCATTGATAGGAAGTTTTGCATTTGGTCAAATAAAACCAATTCAGATTGATCCGATTAATAACAATTTATTTGTTTATCAAACATTCAATTCGTTTAATGGAGTTGAGTATAATGCAAATGGAATGTATTTGGTAACGAATAAAGGAATCGTTTTGTTTGATGTTCCTTGGCAGAAATCGCAATATCAAGAATTAAATAATATGTTGCAAGAAAAGTATAATTTGCCAGTTATCGCTGTGTTTGCAACACATTCGCATGATGATAGAGCAGGAGATTTAAGTTTTTATAATGATTTGAATATTCCTACTTATGCAACTTCTTTAACCAATTCTAAATTAAAAAAAGAAGGAAAAGCGACTTCGAAATTTGAGATTGAATTAGGAAAAACATACAAATTTGGTAATGAAAAATTTGTTGTTGAATATTTTGGTGAAGGACATACTTCTGATAATGTTGTGGTTTGGTTTCCAAAATATAAAGTGCTGAATGGAGGTTGTTTGATAAAAGGTGCTGACGCTGTAAATTTAGGTAACACAGGTGAAGCAAATGTTACTGAATGGCCAAAAACAGTACAGAAATTAGTTACAAAACATCCAAAAATTAAACAAGTTATTCCAGGTCATCATAATTGGAAAGTTACTGGACATATCGAAAATACGTTTAAACTTTTAGAAAAGAAATAAAATTGAACACTATAGATACATCAAAATTCCCAAAAGATTTAGGATATAGATTCCCTGCCGAATGGGAAGAACACGAAGCAACATGGTTGTCTTGGCCGCACAAAGAAGAATCTTGGCCAGATCGTATTCAGTTAATTTATCCAGCTTATGCTGAATTTATTGCTGAATTATCGAAAGGTGAAAAGGTTCGTATTAATGTGAAAGATGAAGAAATGAAAGTGTTTGCGTTGTCTTTTATCGAAAAAACGGATGCAGATTTGTCACAAGTTGAGTTTTATTTTAATGAAACAAATGATGCATGGTGTCGCGATCATGGTCCTGCATTTTTATTGAATAAAAACAATCCTGATAACCCAAAAGTTATTGTTGATTGGGGATTCAATGCGTGGGGAGGAAAATATCCACCTTTTGAAAATGACGATGTTGTGCCAACAAGAATTGGTGCAGAATTTAATCTTCCTGTTTTTCATCCTGGAATTATTATGGAAGGAGGTTCGGTCGAATTTAATGGAAAAGATACGTTGATGACATCAAAATCTTGTTTACTGAATGAAAATCGTAATCCAGATTATTCGCAAGAACAAATCGAAGAATTTTTAAGAAATTATTACGGAGTTTCGCAAATTCTATGGGTAGAAGACGGAATTGTTGGTGATGATACGGATGGACACATTGATGATACAATTCGTTTTGTAAATGAAGATACAGTTTTGACGGTTGTTGAAACAGATGAATCGGATGATAACTACGAATTGTTGCAAGTGAATCTTCGCCAATTGCAAGAAATGAAATTACGAGATGGACGTCCATTAAACATTATTGAATTGCCAATGCCGGATGCGGTTTATTGCGAAGGTGAGCGTTTACCTGCTTCTTATGCGAATTTTTATATTGCGAATAAATCTGTCATTGTACCAACTTATCGTTGTGCAAAAGATGCAATTGCTTTGGATATTATTCAGAAATGTTTCCCCGATCGTAAAGTTGTAGGAATAGATTCTACAGATATTATTTGGGGACTAGGATCTTTCCATTGTTTGAGTCAACAAGAACCTAAGATTTAGTTTTTAAAATACAAAAATACCCCTCTTCAAAATTTCTTGTTGAGGGGTATTGATTTAGAATGAAAACTAAAAACTTATTTTTTAATATATTTCTCTAAGCCGATATTTAGTATGATCAGTTCTTTAACAGCTAATTTCGAAACTTCTTCGGCTCCAAGTTTTGATAGATGAGTATCATCGTTTTTGCCTTTTGGATAATAATCAATTTCATTTGGTTGATAATGTAAATGCAATTTTTTAGAGTTTCCTGGACCATATTTTATTTCCAATTTCTCTGTCAAATATTGCATATCAACAAACGGAACATCCAAATCTTTTGCAACACTTCTCACAATCAAAGGATATAAACCGTGAGTGTCAACCAAAACGCCTTTTTCATTAAAATTTCGACGAACAATAGAAGTCATTAAAATCGGAATAGCACCTTTTGCTCGTGCTTCTGTAACATATTGTTCCAAATTTGCGCGATATTGAGTGACAGGATTTGTGTAACGAACAGAATCTTCAATTTTTTGATCGTTATGTCCAAATTGAATGATTACATAATCACCTTTTTTCAATTGATTCTGAACTTTTTTCCATCTTCCTTCTGTTCTAAAACTTTTGGAACTTCTTCCATTTGTTGCATGATTCTGAATTTCTAAATCAGAATTCATTAACTCAGGCAAAAGTTGTCCCCAGCCATGTTCGGGATTTTTAGTTGGATTTTCTTTATTCGCCATTGTCGAATCTCCAACAAGAAATAGGGTTCTTTTTTGTGCGAATATTATGCTAAAAAACAAGCATAAAATCGTTGATAAAATTATTTTTTTCATGTTAATTCTGCTTTGGATTCCATCCGTTAAAAATATTCTCGATGGTATATTTTTGTATTTCTTTTTCGGTTAATTGATGCGACCAAATTGCTCTTTTTTGAGGATTATTTCCTAAACCTTTATTTTTATATTCTGCATAATAAGCTTTTTTTTCTTTATCTGGAAACATTGCATCACCTTTCCATTCGTTCCAACCAATAGGAAGAATATGTTTTCCCATTTCGGTATGTATAAAAACTGTTTTGGCAAAAGGACGCCAAGGTCTTCCCAAATAAACTTTTGTCAAATTGTCTTCTGCAATAAGACTACAATTGAAAAAAACATAACCAAATTCTTGCTCTTGATGTGTTGCCGCAGCTGTAATATAAGAATTAGCCAAACTTTTTATGGTACAATGCTCAAAAACGGCAATTGCTTCACCAAAAATAAAATCTGTCGTTCCTTCGATATAACAATTTTGATAATATTGACGACTTCTATTTGTAGCTGTGTACAATGTATCTTGACATCCTAATAACCGAATATTTTTTGCCACAAATTTATCGCCTTCCACATGCAGAGCAACAGCTTGACCTTGGTTACAACTTTCGTTTTGTATCGTGAGATTTTCTAATTGTATATCATCTGCTTCAACCAAAAAAGTGTAGGAAGTATAGGTTGTCATTTTTTGATTGGTTAAACCATCTATTTTTCCTGAAAAATCATTATTAGTAATAATAGTTTTCTCTGAATCTTCACCTTTTATCTTTATTTTATGTTTCCAAGAAGGAATTCTAATTTTTTCGAGATAAACGCCATTTTTAACAAGAATCAAAGCTTGATCTGGTCCTAAATCTCTCAACGAATTAATCGCTTCTTGAATAGATGTAAAATCTGCTTGTTGATCTTTTGCAACAGTAATTGTTTTGTATTGAGCATTTACATTAGTATAGATGAAATGTAAACAAACTATAAAAATGAATTGAATGATTTTCATTTGTTAAATCGTTTCGTTAAAAAATCAATAATGTAGTCTTTCGTTTCATCAAACCAAGGATTCATCAACCAAAAAGAATGAGGCGAATTCTTAATTTCGTATGCTTCATTTAGAATATGATAATCGCTTAATTTTTTCATCATATCATCTCTACCAGCTCGAAATCTCGGTTGCGAACTATTGATAAATAGAGTAGGAGGCGTTTTAGAAGTAACATATTCTAAAGGCGAAGCTTCTTTCCAAAGTTCAAAATTATCTTGTTTCGTATAACCGAAAAAATAACTGGCATAAGTACCTTCTTCAGCTTCGGGATGAATAAAAGAAACAATTCCATCAATATTGATAATTGCAGCAATTTTCTTTGATTTTACGCCGTAAAGTGTTGCCAATTGAGCACCTGCAGAAGCGCCAAGAATAACGATTTTCGATTGATCGAGTTTGTGTTTTTTACGATTCTTTCTCAAATAATTAACCGCATCATCCATATCTTCTAAAGGAGCTGGATATTTTGCAGCATCACTTAATCTATAATTTATCGCCATCGTTACAAAACCAGCTGAAGCCAACGTTTGAGCCATTGGTTTTTGATTTTCTTTGCTACCCGAAATCCAACCTCCACCATGTACAAGAACAATTGCTATAGAGGATTTAGTTTGATTTTTTGGTTGATAAATATCTGCTTTTAATTGATGTTTTTCTTGATAAATTATATCTTCAAACGCATTAATGTTTTCGAAGTTTTTAGAAGAAATCGGCGTAATAAAAGGGTAATTTTTCTTTAATTTTTTGTAAGTCGTTTCGATTGTATAAGGCGAAGCCTTCGGTCTCTCAACTTGACCGAAGGCTATCACCAAATGCATCATAAAAACAAACAAAATCTTTTTAATTGATAACTGCATTCTTTTTGACTTCTTTAGAACTTGTTACATTCTTCTTATCAAATGCTTTTGGTAACTTGATTTTATCAGATTCATTACCAATAATCTTAATTTCTGGAGTTGTAGCTGACTTGAATTCAGTAGTGCTTAAATCAACATTTTTACTGTTAAAAATTGTGACCGCTTTTCCCTCTTTGTAATTGAATTTTATATTTTTCAGTTGAATTCCATCAGCGTCAATAATACTTAAAGCTTTTTTCGTGTCGAAAGTTGAATTTTCAACCACAATATTTTTAATATTCATTTCTGCAAGTCCCATGATAAACAACGCTTCGTGAGAACTTACAACATTAATATTTTTGAAAAATATATTTCGAATTGTTGGAGTTTCCTCTGTTACAGGAACTTTTTTATCATTTCTTTTTTCGTCATCTGCATTTTGATCATCTTCTACAATCGGAGAATTTCCTTCGTAAAACATGTTAAAACCAATTGCTTGCGCAGGAATATTAATCATATCAATATTAGAGATGTAAATATTTTCGATTAATCCACCACGACCACGAGTCGTTTTGAATCTTAAACCAATATCTGTTCCGATAAAAGTTGCACCAGAAACATGAACATTACGAACACCACCAGACATTTCGCTACCAATCACAAATCCGCCGTGCGCATGATAAACTGTGTTATTTTTGATAATTACATTTTCAGTAGGAATTCCACGATCGCGACCATCTTTATCTTTTCCAGATTTGATACAAATCGCATCATCACCAACATCAAACGTATTGTTGTAAATCAACACATTTTTACAAGATTCTAAATCCAATCCATCTCCATTTTGCGAATACCAAGGATTTCTAACATTCAAATTTCGAATGATAATATTCGAACTCATTAACGGATGAATGTTCCATGCTGGTGAATTTTGAAACGTTGGACCATCTAAAAGTACACGATCCGAATTAACAATACTAACCATTACTGGACGTAAAAAATCTCTTACTTTAATTAGATCTTCTTTGCTAATTTTATCAGGAACATTAAAATTAGAACTGCTGATATAACCTAATTTAGAACCTTCGCTTGGAAACCACGTTTTTTTATCATCTGATAAAACTCCGCCAGACGCAACTAGATTTTTCCATTGAGAATCTGTCATTTTACCCTTCTTTACAAAACGCCACGCATCACCATTTCCATCGATTGTTCCATTTCCTGTAATCGCAATATTCTGCGCATTTTTTGCAGAAATAGGAGAAGCAGTACGCGTTGTATTTAATCCTTCGAAGCTTGTTTCAACTAAAGGATAATCGTTGAAATCTTTACTAAAAATCAATAAAGCACCATCTTCTAAATGTAAATTGATATTACTTTTAATTTCGATAGGACCACTCAACCAAATTCCACGTGGAATAACAACTTTTCCTCCACCTTTTGCACTTGTTTCTGAAATAGCTTTGTTGATTGCTTCTGTATTTTTGAAAATTCCGTCCGATTTTGCACCATATTGAGCAATTGAAACAACACGATTTGGAAACGAAGTTTCTTTTACTTTGGGCATATTAAACTCAATATCTTTGTAAATATTCTCATCAACTTGAGCTGATAAATGAGAAGAACAAACAACCGCTAACGCAACTGTAAGTAGTTTTATGTATTTTTTCATTATTTAATGGTTTTGTTTTGAATGATATTTTTGAATTCTTTGAAAACAATTGATGCGACAGCTTTTGCGCCTGCAATTTGAAAATGTGTATTATCTTTTTGTCCATTTGGATAAGCATCGTACAAATTCGCTTCAAAATTCATGAAATAGGTTTTTGTTACATATTCTTGTCCTTTTTGGCTAAAAAAATCCATCGATAATTGATTTAAATCTAAGAATGCAACATTTTTTTCTTTTGCAATTTCTTTTGCAACAAATGGATATTCGCCATGTACATTTTCTAACTTTCCATTTTTCCAAGGATAATTTCTTGCAACAGGACTTAGAATAATCGGAATTGCACCTTTTTCTCTCGTTTGATCCACATATAATCTCAAAAATTCTTTGTAACCTTCTAAATTTACAAATCGTTCTGGTTTATCTTCGGCGGCATCATTATGTCCGAATTGTATTAAAACATAATCACCTTTTTTTAGTTGAGAATAAACCTCTCGCCATCTACCTTCTTGAAAAAAAGTACGCGTACTTCGACCACCTTTTGCTTTATCCTTGACGATGATATGTTTATTGGCTAAATGTTTCAGATCTTGTACACTATCTTTTGCAAAAAATGGTTGAAATTCTTGTCCCCAACCAGCAATTGGATATCTGTTTTTCATATAGTTTTTGCCCGGATCATAATCGTCTGTATAATCTGCAACAGTTGAATCTCCGATTAAGAAAATGGTGATTGATTTTCCTTTTTGAGCATGACAAAAATTTGACAAAGTAACGAAGCAAATTAAAGCATATAAAAATTGTTTTGTCTTCATTATTTCTCATTTTTATCTACTCTGAACCAATCAAAATCAGCATAACCACCACGTTTCGCATCTTGAGAACTTATACTATATATACCAACTTTTGCTCCGATCCATTTTCCTGGTTTAGCTTGAAATGGTTCTCCGATTGATGTATATTTTTTTCCGTTTTCACTAAAACTAAATTGACAAACTCCGTTAGGTTCGCTCACTCTTACTTTCAAGAAAACTTCATTAGTTCCTAATTTTACTTCGGATAGAATTTTTTCTGGATTATTTTTCTCTGCTTTTTCTGCACGAATCAATTGTAAATAATAACCATCTTTTTTATTTGTGATAACCAAAGATTGATAATCTGTTCCCATGATTAATAAACCAGCAGTTTTCCCTTCTGTAGCATCTTCAGGCGTAAGTTTTATTTTTGTTGAAGCTGTGAAATTTGGTGCAGGAAATTTTTGGGTTAACAAATTAGGAACCGTCCAAAGATTATTCGAATTTTCAGGAACTTTGATAGAGAAAAGACGAAGAAAATTTTGGTTTGCTAATTTACTGTACCAAACAATTGAAGGATTTGCGCTCCATTGCCATTGTAATCCGATATCATTTCCTTTAAAATCATCCGTTTCCGAAGGATTTATAATTTCAGATTTATTTGAAATTGTAGGTTTTTTATATGTTAAAACTGGTTCTCCAATTCCATTTTTATCTTGATCGACACCAATAAACGGCCAATCGTTGATCCATTTCATCGGTTGAAGATGAACAATTCGTCCGTAAGTATCCGCGTCTTGAAAATGATAGAACCAATCTTCTCCATTTTTTGTATCCACCCAAGCACCTTGATGAGGTCCATTGACAGTTGATTTTCCTTGTTCTAAAACAATTTTTTCATCATAAGGTCCATAAATATTTTTTGAACGTAAAACCAATTGCCAACCAGTAGCTACACCACCTGCAGGAGCAAAAATGTAATAATAACCATTGCGTTTATAGACTTTTGGGCCTTCGACAGTTGGATGATTTTCGTGTCCATCGAAAATGTGTTTTCCTTTATCTAAGACTTTTGTTCCTTCCGCATTCATTTTTTTGATTGTCAAAAGGCTTTTTACACCAGCGCGACTTCCTGCCCAACCATGTACGATATAGGCATTTCCGTCCTCATCCCAAAACGGACACGTATCAATAATACCTTTTCCTTCTTCAACTAAAACAGGATCTTCCCATTTCCCGAAAGGATTTTTGGTTTTGACCATATAAATTCCGAAATCTGGATCGCCCCAATAAATATAATATTCGTTGTTGTGAAATCTGATACTCGGTGCCCAAACACCATCGCCTCTTTTTGGCGTGCTAAAATGTTTGATAGGAAAAACATCGGGTAGGGCATGATTAACCAATTTCCAATTAATCATATCAGTTGAATGTAAAATTGGTAAACCTGGCGCTTCATTAAAACTGGAAGCTGTCATGAAAAAATCATCACCCACACGAATTGCATCAGGATCAGAATAATCTGCATATAAAACAGGATTTTTGTATGTTCCGTTTCCTAAATCTGATACCCAAACATTTGATTTTTGAGCGTGTATTGGCAAGAAATTTAATCCTAATAATGATAGGAGAATTAATGTTGATTTCATGGCGATTAACGATTTAATTCTAATGCAGCTAATATAAATGGTCCAGTTCCTTTTGGATCATTTGCTCTTATTTCTTCATTAATGTAATATTCGTAAGAACCATCGCGATAAGGATTTCCTCCTAAACCTGCAACAGCACAGCATTTTTCTAAACTTACAATACCTTTTTCATCGACTTGAATAAATTCTTTTAAAATTCCATCAAATCCATTTTTGGCATTTTTCATGTATGATTTTGACAAATAACCTTTGTTAACACCTTTTGCTAACGTATAAACGTACATCGAAGTACCTGTAGCTTCCAAATAATTCCCTGTTCTATTTCCTTGATCCAAAACTTGATACCAAGTCCCCGAAGAATGTTGAACTTTCACAATCGCTTCCGCATACTGATTAAGGTATTTGATTAATTTATCACGACCTTGATAATCTTTTGGCAAATAATCTAACACATCAACCAAAGCCATCCCATACCAACCCATTCCTCTCGACCAGAAGTGTTGAGAAAGACCTGTTGTACTATTTGACCATTTTTCTTTCCTACTTTCGTCCCAACCGTGATAGTATAAACCTGTTTTTGGATCGCGATTATATTTTTCTATTAAGTCAAATTGTAAAACAATTTTATCGTACGATTTCTTCGCTTCTGTTGCGCTCTGAAATTTTGTTGCATATTTTGCATGAAAAGGTTCGGCCATGTAAACACCATCTAACCACATCTGATTTGGATAGATTTTTTTGTGCCAATATCCGCCTTCTGTTGTTGTTGGTTGTTGTTCTAATTGTTTATCCAACGTTTCCATTGCAATTTTGAAACGATTTTCTTTTGTTTTTTCGTATAAATCAAAGATTGCGTCGCCAGATTTGATCATATCTAAATTATAATTCTCGAATTTATACGTATCAATTTTTCCGTTCGAATCAATCATTCTATTTGCATAATCGTAGATATAATTATACACTGTTTGGTTATTTGTTTGCTCATATACTTTGTACATAGCGTCTAAAACCAATCCATTTGTATAACTCCAACGCGGTTTTTTTTGAAAATCTAAAAGCGTAGGATCAGGGAAACGAATAGTCTCTGAAATTGCCATTCGTTCTGACCATTTTAATTTTGGATTGACAAGAATATCTTCTGTATTTTTTTTCTGACTGATACAAGACGTACTCGAGATTATCATCAAACCACAAACCGTTGTTTTTAAAATGTTTTTCATCATCAACTATTTATAAACGATTAGACTTTTCTAATTGAACCAATTTCGAATTCAAATCATTGTAGAATTCAGTTTCATTTTTAAGTCCATTTGGTTCTTGTGCCCAAGCTGCCAAAATATAATATGTCATTGTTTTGGTTGTCGGTTTGAAAACGATTAAATGATCATCTTTTCCATCAACTAATTTTTCTACCTCATCCGATTTATAGAAAATTGCCATTCCAAGCAAATCATTTTTGTCAACTAAAGTTTGTTTTCCGTAAGTTGCGATATATCCCCAATTTCCATTTAAGCTTTTCTTTTGCTTCAACGGAATATTTTTGAATTTCACCAAACCAGTTGTTAAACCATTCGTTAAGACAGAAGTTTTCAATTCAAATTTAGAAAAACGATCATAAGGATAAATTGAAACTTTCGCTTTTACATCTGTTGTATGATTATCAGTTTTCCATTTAGAATAATCAATTTCAAAACTCGAAACATTTTTACTGTTTTTTATTTTGATATATGTGTTTTCAACTTGATGCAAATGCGCAACTGTATCATTCACTAATCGTCCAAAACCACCAATTCCAAGCGATTTACCAGCTTTCAAGATATCTTGTCCCCAAGGAAGAGGTTCGTGATAAGAATCAAAACCATCTTGTCCAACATCTTGTAAAACTTGTGTTTTCACTTTTTTTCCAAAAATATCAACCGCATTTCTCCAATCCAAATACAAGCGGTAACCAACATTTTGATTTTCCCAACCTGGACCTTCGTATCGAATATCAAAAGCATGATCGGTATGTTGAGGATCAAGTGTATGTTCTTGTACATTTCGAAATGTTCCGCCTTCATATTCTTTATGACCTCTTTTTCCATCTACCCATTTTCCGCCTTCTTTTATAGAAATTTCTGAATAGGTAAATCCATTGTTTTCATGTTGAACCAATCTGTTACTACAAGAAGTGACAAGGATTAATGTTGTTATTGTGGCAATAATTTTTTTCATACGTATTAATTTTTAAAATTAGTAAGGAGTTTAATTGACGATCCAATCACCTAAAACATTCTTTTTAGAGAATGCTAAAGCTTCTTGAGCAGTTAATTGACGACTCCATTTAACTCTTTTATTTGCGATATGTTTACCAGTAGATTTGTATTCGGAGTAGCGTGTTGTAGATTCATTTGCAACTTTTCCCCAATTGTTCCAACCTTCTGCTTTAACAGACAAATCCATGTCACAATTGATAAAAGCAGTTTGAGCAAAAGGTCGCCAAGGTCTTCCCAAATGATGAGAATCTTGATTGTTTCCTGAAATTTTACAATTCTCGAAAACGAAACCGTATTTCTGATCTTCTGTCGTTGATGCCGCTGTAATGTATCCTTTCCCTTTATTATTTAGCTGACAGTTCTCAAAATAAGCGGTTCCTGCTCCGAAAATGTAATCGACTGTACCTTCGATGTAACAGTTGTTAAAATATTGTCTGCTTCCGCTTTTCACCAAATACAACGTATCTTGATTTCCTAAAAATCGACAATTTGTAAATTTTATTTTATCTGCATCAACGCGAACAGCAACAGCTTGTCCAACTTCGCCTGCACTATTTTCGAATGTTATATTTTCGGCTGAAAAATTGTCTCCAAAAATAAAATATGAAGCCGAACCAGATGTTCCAATTTCTTGACCAATATTATTTAATTTTGATGCGTAATCATCATATGTCAAAATGGTTTTGTGTTGATCTTCACCAATAAAATTAATCATTGTTTTAGAAGGAGGTAAAGTAATTTTTTCTTTATAAACTCCATTTTTGATCAAAACTTTTACAGGAACTCGACTAAAATCGGGTAGTGCTGCGATTAATTCTTGAATAGTTTTGAATTGCCCTGAACCATCTTTTGCTACAATAAAATCATAATCTTTGACTTTGTTATTTGCTGAATTAATCTTTTCTGAAACTAACGATTCTGCATAAACTTCTAAATTGGTATATTGACTTGATAAATTGTAACCGTTTGCATCATTAATACCAACTTTCAAATTATTTCTTTTCTCCCATTCATCGTCCATTCCATCCTGATCTGTATCTGTAGGAATATTGTATGTTTTTAACGTAGGAAATCCGCCAACTTCTGATTGACTATCGATAATTCCGGTGATATTTTTTGGATATCCGTTTGTTAAATAACCAATTAATCGATTATCAACTTCATCGCGTTTTAAACTTGCTCCAGCATGTGCTTGAACCATTTTGTAGGCATTTTCAGCAGAATGAGTGATAATTTCATTTTTACCAAATTCAGTTTCAGCTTTTGCTTTTAATGGCTCATCTGCTTGTACACCGCCATTCCAGTTATTTGCTGTTATATCAGCATAACCTTCTACAAAATTTCCGTTGACATAAAATTTACCATATGGAATAGAAGGATTTACAATTCTATTTTTATGTTTTGTGGCTAGACCAAATTTGAAATAATTATTAATCAAATTATATTTTCCATTTTCTCCACCATAAATAGAATTTGCGCCCCAATTATAAATTACATTATTACGAAAATCAACCATTTCATCTTCAGGATTCACCGTTGATTCTGAACCACTAAAACGAGGATTTCGACTATTGTTACTCATAATTAGATTGTGGTGGAAACTTGCAGGCTCACCACCCCAAATTCCACCATAACCATGCGCTCCTTTTATATGGACAGATTTATTAAGAGCTTCTGATATGATAGACCATTGAATTGTAAGATTTTTGACACGATAAAACGAGATGTTTTCATCTGTAGCCCAACTTACCGAACAATGATCTATAATTATATTTTGTGCATTTCGACCACCTAAAGCATCACCTTCTACTTTTGCTAAATCGCCTAAACGAAATCTCATGTAACGAATAATTACATTATCAGATTTGATGGTTACAGGATAATTTGAAACGGTAATTCCATCTCCAGGAGCAGTTTGTCCAAGAATAGAAATATTTCCGTAATTAATATCCAAAGGTGATTGTAATACAATGTTTCCGGAAACAGCAAAAACGATTGTTCTGCTCAATTTTTTCTGAATTCCGTATCGTAAACTTCCTTTACCAGAATCGTTGAGATTTGTGACAATATAGACTTCTCCACCTCGTCCGCCAGAACTATACCTGCCATATCCTTCGGCAGAAGGAAAAGCAGGTAAATTCTGTGCAAATAAACATGAGTGAATTAAAAATATAAATGTAATTGCGATGTGTGATTTCATTTTTTATCGTTTAATTAATTCCACCATCTTGGATCTCCAATCGCAGCACCTGTAGAAGATGCAGTTCTTAATGGAGAATTGACTGGTAATGTAAAATCAATTGTTGTGTTTGTCCAATTTAGAGCATTTTCTTGATTATTCGTAGAAGTTACTCCTCCAGTAGGAAAAACAAGTTTTTGTAAATCAGCTGCTTTACCATTCGTCAAATTATAGAAATTGTTGAACGTAAAAACAGCTGTACTTGAAGTAGCTAAACGAATTAAATTATTACTCGATAAACTTCCTCCAACTCTTGGCGAATTTGCAATAATATTATTGGTAAAATTAGCTTTGATCGGCACGTTATTATTGTCTAATAGTGGAAAAGAAGAACTTTGTCCAAAACTATTAATTGTACAATTGTTGACATTAATTGTTGCGTTAGCAGATGGCGTAGTAATACTTTCTCTGTATCGAATAAATAAATCTCCAACTTCTGTAAATGTTGAATTTTCGATATTAACTTCGTTAAAAACTAATTTGTCTAAATGTAAAAATCCGTAAGATGAAGCTGGGAAATTCTTGAAGAAAGAATGTTTAATCTCAAATTTATCCATTACATATCCGCTATTTGGACCTCTATTTGCTCTGAAAGCTGAGGTTTTAACACTACTTACAATACAGTTTTCAATCAATACATTTGCAAAATTAGCCTTCGCACCATTGCTGCTGCTGCTTGTCAAATTGATTAAATAATCTGCCGTATTTGCGCTTCCATCTAATTCGATATTCTTTAGATGTAAACCAGCCCCAGTATCATTTAACGTAAATTCTTTGAAAGAAACTTTTGTATCTTCTGGATTTCCAGAAATTCCAATCAATGAAATTTTCTTCGCATTAATTGCAAACAATTTATCTCCAGAATCATATTTACCAGGATTTAATCCAATGATATCACCATCTTTTGCATTGTTAATCAAGGTGATTAAATCATCGCCAGAATTAGCAATAACACTATAACTTGTAGACGATTTAGTCGTGAAATTCTGAGAACCAACGCTTGTATTTCCTTTATAAATTTCGACTGTATATCGTGTACTTGGATTAAGCCCTTTTGTTGTTTTAAGTCCAGCAGTAGCTTCGCTACTTGTAATTTGACTTATAATAGGATCGCTAACATAAACAGGATCCTGACCAGAAACTTGTTTATATGCTTGAAATCTCAATTCAGTTACTCCAGCAGTTACATCCCAACTAACCGTTGCTTGATTCTCCAGAATATTTGGATCATAAATAGGATGCAAAATTTGGATTCCAATAATTTTAATTCGCTTACTAACAGACCAGTGAGATTCTGGTCTGTTTTCGTAAGCATTTGTTTTAACACGTATAAAGAAATTTTTTCTCACGGGAATTTCTTGATCCGTAATAACAACTCCAGCAGAATCTGTTTTTTTTGTTAAAATGATATCTTTTGGATTTGTAAATAACGAATCGCTTGAAACTTCTGTTGTATAAGTTTCGTCAATATTATTAGTATACAGAGAAGGTGACCATGTGACTTTAGTTTCTGTTTCAAAATTTTCGGCAGATAAAGACAATGGTGTAAACATTCTCATTGGATCGTTAGATTCTGACTGAAATTCATCATCATTACAAGAGATTACAGCATTTGCAGTAAGTAATACTGTTCCTATAATCAATATTTTATAAAAAGTTTTTTTCATAATAATTGTGTTTTAGTATCCGTAATCTTGTGTTAAATTATAGTTTGTATTGATGATGTCTTGATAAATAGGCAACAGTTCTGAATGATTTGGTTTGTAATATTGTAACCAACCTTTTCGCTCGTCGTTAATCATTGTCGCAGCCATTCCAGTTTGCCAGTTTATGCGTGTATATCCCGTTGGAGTAGAAGCTACAGAAGGCGTGTAAAACAATTCTGTTTTATCATTTCCAACAAAATAAGTATCTAAATTCAAAACAGTTTTTTGTGCAGTTTGCGTTGGATCGTATTTACCAATTTTGTAATAAATGTATTTAGGTACATTGGCATATTCTCCCGTTCCATCTAATAGATTTTGTAATTTAACACGAGTTTCTGTTACCACTTGACCTAAAAGATTCCATCTGATTAAGTCATATTTTCGGATAGATTCTCCACCAAATTCTAATAATCTTTCGTGTACAATTTGCTCAAAAAAGCCTTGATAACCATTCGCTGTAACCGCAGGCATTTTATCAGGATTGTTCGCATAAGCTCTTGCTCTAACTTCTCTTAAAGCATCTATTGCAGCAGCTGTTGGTCCACCATTTAATTCATTTTCTGCTTCAGCAAACATTAATAAAACATCAGCAAAACGCATAATAGGCCAATTGATTCCAACATTTTGAGAAGGACCAGTTACTTTTGTCCAAGACTTTCTAAATTTTCCGTCTGTTAAAGCATCAATTTTTACCACCTGTGTTAAATCATCTGCATTAATTTCGAACGCATTGATTGTTACATCTCGTCTTTGATCATATTTATCAAATTCATAAAAATAAGTTGGTAAAGCATTTATTCCGCCACCACCATTCCATTTAGAAGCTGCATTATGACGTAATCCGTTGTAATAACCAAGTTTACTATCAGTTCGCGCATTTCCGCCAAAAGCACCTACTTGAAAAATCATTTCGTTTGTATTATCCATGCGACCTTCGTGAATAGCACGGAAAACATCTTCGTAATTTGGATTGATATTATGACTTCCACGTTGTTGCATAATGTCAAACGTTTCGTTGCGAGCAATTTGGTAATATTTTTCTGGATTTGTTCCTTTAACCATCTGTACAGGCTGTCTTCTCAACGAATATCCAGCTCTAGCAAGTGCAATACGAGCACGTAAGCCTTTCACAAAAGCTTTTGTAATTCGTGTTGTAGGATCTCCAGATTCGGCTCTCCATGGAATAACTTTTGAAGCAGTTTCTAAATCATTTAATAAAACTTCATACACTTCATCACGATCAGTTTTTGGAAGGAAAATATGTTCGTACTGAGAAGATGGTTTATCTTGAAATGGAACATCACCAAAGTTTCTGATTAATTCGTAATAATATTGCGCTCTTAACGTCAATGCTTCTCCGTAATATCTATCCATTAACTTTTTGTCACTATCACTTCCAGATTTGTAGACATCAGATGTCGGAATATTATAAATTAATAAATTTGCTCTTTCGATTCCTGTGTATAATTGACGGAAAGGTTTGTCTAATTCTGGATTTGTAGGACATGCATTGTACATACTAATTCCACGACGATCGTTACAATTGTAATCACCTGATGTTTTGAAATCATCTGCAGCTTGTCCAATGATAGAAGAAATTCTGTTTCCGTAACCATTATCACCAGCCAATTGATTATATACGCCAACCAAAGCAGAGTAAGTGTAACTTGCATCGTTGTAAACCTCTATTTCGGAAGTATTGGAAGGGCTACTAACATCCAAATAATCATCGCATGATGTTGTTGTTAATAAAACGATGCTAACGCCTAATATTTTTATAATTGTTTTTGTTTTCATTTTTGATGTGTTTTGAGATTAGAAAGTAACATTAATACCTGTTAAGAAAAATCTGCTTCGTGGATAGGCAGCGTAATCAACTCCAGGAGTTAAAGGACTTGTGCGTCTTGTATTTGCTTCAGGATCATAACCAGAATAACCAGTAATTGTAAATAAATTATTGATTGTTGCGTAGATTCTTATTTTGCTAATAAATTTCGTTTTTGCTAACATATCTTCTGGTAAAGAATAACCAACTGTAACGTTGCTTAATCTTAAATAAGATCCATCTTCGATGGCATAAGAATGTAAAATATAATTTCCAGAAGGAGGTGACCAAAATGTAGCATTTGCGTTTAGAGCTTCTAATTGTGTAGGATCTGTTACTCGATTTCCGTTATCGTCAAAATTTCTCCAAGCTCCAGCAACTGCTTTTAACATATTGTTGTCGCGGTATAAATATTGTGTTGTAAACTCAACTTTATTGGCATTGTAAACTTTATTACCAACAGAATAAGTGAAGAACATACTTAGGTCGATATTTTTCCATTGAAATTGTTGATTAAATCCACCATAGAATTTAGGTTGAGCATTTCCTAAAACTGTTTTATCATTATCATCAATTATTCCATCGTTATTTAAATCTTTCAATTTTAAATCTCCAGGACGCACATCTTTTGAACCTAATGCCGCAGCAGAATTGCTTGCAACACCAGCTTTTAATGTATATTTTTGAGTTGATGGATTGTAATCGAAATCGCTCACTTTGTACCATCCGTCTGTTACATAACCATAGAATTGTCCGATAGGTTTACCTACTTCAACTTTGAAATCTTGCAAATTATTTACCCATCCAGATGATTGATAATAGTATTGTAGACCATCACCAGTTACATCTTTTCCTAAAGATTTGATAACATTTTGATTATGAGAAATATTGAAGTTTACATTCCATTTAAAGTTTTTAGATTTCGCAATATCAGCACCTATTGTAAATTCAATTCCTTTGTTTTCCGTTTCACCAGAGTTTTGATATTGGTATTCGTATCCGCCTGTTTGCGGAATTTTAGCCAATAATAATAAATCTTTTGTATTTGTTACATAAGCATCGATACTACCATAAACACGTTTATTGAATAAAGTATAATCTAATCCAATGTTTTTAGAAATTGTTTTTTCCCATTTTGCACCCGAATTTGCCAACCTTTCATTAGGAGCTAAACCTGGAACTACAGCATTATCAAATGAATATCCCCAGTTACTTGAACTACTAAAGAATGTTGAATATAAGAATGGCTCAATGCGGTTATTACCCGAAGTACCATAGCTTAAACGTAATTTTAGTTCGTCAATCCAAGAAGAATCTTTTAAGAAATTTTCTCTTGCAACATTCCAAGCAAATGAAGCAGAAGGGAAGGTAGCATAACGATTATCAGGAGAGAATACACTCGATCCGTCTGTTCTGACAGAAAGTGTTAACATATATTTTTTATTGAACGAATAATTAACTTGTCCAAAAAACGAAGCCAATCGATCCACATTTACTGATGTTGAAACTGGATCTTGTACCATTCCTGCAGGAGGAACCGCACTTTGCAAATTAGAAAATGCTTGATTAGCCGAAATATTTTTTGGTAACCATTTGATATACGTTCTTGATGTTTCTCCGTCTGTTTTTACAATTTCCTGTCCAATCATTACATCTAGTTTATGATTAGAACCTAATCTTGGTGAATATTGTAATGTATTTGAATTTGAAATTCTTCTTGTTTGACTTGCACGCATATCAACCACAGGAAGATTAGCATTTGCCATTGCAACACTTGTGATATTTCCGTAAAAACTATTGTCATTGCGATCTGTTTGTACATAACCAAAAACAGATTTGAAGGTTAACCCTTTGACAATTTGCCAAGACAAGTAACCATTCATCAAAAGGTTTTGTCTTTCGTCTTCTCTTACTTCATTATTCGCTAGCAAAACAGGACTTGTAAGGTTTGTTTGTGCATAATAATCTGGATCGAAGAAATCAACATACGATTCGTTTCCTGGAGCAGCAAAAGGTTGATATCTCACTGAATTACGAAGTCTGTTATTTGATTGAGAACCTGTATTTGAAGTACCAGCTCCCATGATTTTATCTTTACTATATCTAAAACTAACTCCCGTTTTTACTTTGTCGCTGATTTTATGATTTAATTTGAAGTTTGCTAAATTTCTTTTGTAACCAGAATTCAGCATAATTCCATCTTCGTTGATGTGATTTAAATTTAAACTGAAATCAGTCGATTTATTTCCACCAACAATCGAAACGTTATGATTTTGAGAAAAAGCTTTTCTACCAAAAACTTCTTCTTGCCAATCTCTCGCTTCCATACTTTTATAGATATCTATATCGTTAAAATCTCCATATCTTTTTCTGAAAGAATCTGCTAATTGCTCATCATTATTAATATTATACAATTCATACTGATAACGTACAAATTCATACGGAGTCATTACTTCTAACTTATTCTGAATTTCTCTAAATCCAGTATAATTAGAATAAGTAACTTGTGTAGGCATGTTGAAACCACTTTTTGTCGTAATAAGCACAACACCGTTTGCACCTCTCGCACCATAAATAGCAGTAGAAGCTGCATCTTTTAAAACATCAATACTTGCAATTTCTTGTGGAGATAAAATAGATAAGGCATTTTCTACTTGTATTCCATCCACGATATACAGAGGGCTGTTGTCTTGTGTAATCGATGTGCCTCCACGAACTTTAATTGTAACATCAGCTCCTGGTGCACCTTCGGACATACTAACTTGTACACCAGCTAATCGACCTTGTATAGCTTCAGCAGCAGAATTTACTGCCATATCTTTTATCTGATCAGCATTTACACTTGCCACAGAACCTGTTAATTCATCACGTGTTACAGTTGTATATCCAATTACAACAACTTCATTTAGATTTTGTTGCTCTGTTGCAACAAGATCTTTCAGTTTTATATCGATTGTTCCTTTCTTATTAACAGGAATAGTCTGTATTTCATAACCATCATAGGTAATGGTTAAAGTCGAGTTATCTGGAACAACAATTTCATAAAATCCATTTTCATCTGTAATTGTTTCGTACGTTGTCCCATCTACATAAATGTCAACTCCATTAAGAGGTGAATTATTAATAGATGATTTAACTGTTCCGGAAACTTTTATTTCTTCTTGCGCAAAACTCGCAATTGGTAGAAGCAAAAGCGTGAATAACTTAATTTTAGATATCCTCATATGTGTGGTTTTGTGTTTCTTCTGTTAAACTAAATAATTTTTAGCGTAATCGATTACATTATTAAATATAAAAGTGTATATAGTACACTAAAATATAACTATTTTTTTTAAAATCAAATAAAATATTAAAATTTATAAAAAATAATTAATCTATTTGTTAGTTATTGATATTTAATACAATATCTGTTTGTGTTGACTGATATTTATATATACTCTAACTTAAATAAGCTAAAGTGGTTAATTTAGATCATAATTTTTTTGGTGATTTATTGAATTTTTGAATATAAAAATATATAAATTGAAGTAAATTTGTAATCGATTACAAATGTGTTTTGAATGCTTTTTAATAGTTTTAGAACCATTGTAATTTATACATTACTATATAATACTATTGAGATTTAATTTATATTTACCGAATCTTGATAACGAACTTGAATTTTACCTTATTATGAAAAAAAGTGCTACAATATATGATATTTCTGAAAAATTGAATATTAGTGCTGCTACCGTTTCGAGGGCTTTAAACGATCATCCTAAAATTAGTCAGAAAACGAAAGAGTTGGTTATGAAAGCTGCTAAAGAGCTTAATTACAAACAAAATACTTTAGCGCAGGCTCTAAAAAGTGGGAAGACAAATAATATTGGGATTATTGTTCCTTATATTAATACAAATTTTTTCTCATCTCTAATTCGTGGGATAGAAGAGGAGTTGTCTCCACATGGTTACCATGTTATTATTTGTCAAAGTCACGAAGATGTAGATTTAGAAAGAAAACAACTAAATACATTATTGAATGCACAGGTTGATGGTATTTTTATGTCTGTTTCTAAAACGACGGAAGATATTTCGCACATAGAAACTGCAAAAGAATCTAATACTCCAATCATATTTTTTGACCGTAAAAAAGATATTGCAGGAATCAGTACTGTAACAATTGATGATTATAAGGGTGGATATTTGGCAACCGAGCATTTGATTAAACAAGGTTGTCGTAGAATTTGTCATTTATCTGGAGATTTGCGTTTAGAGATTTATCAGAATCGTTACAATGGTTATATCGATGCATTGAAAGATAATAAATTAGCTTTTAAAGAAGAATATGTTTTTTCAATTAAAAGTTCGATAGAAGATGGGGTTGAAGCAATAAAAACATTATGGAATTTATCATCGCCACCAGATGGTATTTTCTCGGCCAGTGATTATGCAGCGTTGGGAGCTTGTCAACAATTGAAAAAGAAAAATATAAGCATTCCTGAAGATGTTGCAATAATAGGTTTTAGTAATGAGCCATTTACGCAATATATGGAATTACCTATTAGTAGTGTAGATCAGACACCAGATGTAATGGGAAAAATTTCCGCTCAAGTATTTCTGGAATATATGAACGAAAATTTTTCAGGGATAAGCATAGAAAAAAAGGTTGTTTTAAATCCTCAAATTCATATTCGAAAATCTTCGAAAAGAAAATAGGTTATAAAGAAACGCCTCTTTTCCAAGGGATAAAATCGTTTTGATTTAAAATCTTAGCTTTTACTTTGACTTCACCGCTTGCAACTTTTATGATAAATTCTAAAAGTTCGTTAGCGGTTTCTTCAATTGTTTTATTTCCAGTAATGATTTCTCCCGTATTAAAATCGATAATATCAGGCATTTTTTCTTGTAATGCTATGTTCGAAGAAATTTTTACAACAGGGGCAACAGGATTTCCAGTAGGCGTTCCTAAACCTGTAGTGAACAAGACGATATTAGATCCAGTTCCGACTAATGCAGTTGTACATTCAACATCATTTCCTGGTGTACATAGCAAATTTAAACCAGGTTTTTTGATATATTCTGTATAATCTAAAACATCTTGAATAGGAGAGGAACCCCCTTTTTTAGCTGCACCAGCAGATTTCATCGCATCTGTTATTAATCCATCTTTTATATTTCCAGGAGAAGGATTCATGTCAAATCCAGAACCAGCGGCAACAACAGAATCTTCGAAATCTTTCATTAATTGTAAAAATCTTTCGGCATCTTTTTCATTCACACAACGATTGATTAATTCTTGTTCAACTCCGCACAATTCGGGAAATTCGGACAAAATGGTAGCACCTCCAATTGCAGCCATAATATCTGATAAATAGCCTAAGGTTGGATTAGCAGAAATACCAGAAAAACCATCTGATCCTCCACATTCTAATCCTAAAACTAATTTAGATAATGGAGCTGGTTTACGTTCAATTTCATTGGCTTTTTTGATTGCTTCGAACGAATCTTTAATAATACCGTTCAACATATTATCAACTGTTCCAGATTTTTGTTGCTCGTAAACGATAATTGGTTTTTGATTATCAGGATTGATTTTATGTAAAGCTTCTTTAAAAATATCAACTTGTAAATTCTGACACCCAAGACTCAGGACTGTTGCACCAGCGACATTCGGATTGTTTACATATCCAGCAAGCAATCTTCCTAAAGCTTCAGCATCTTGTCGAATTCCGCCACAACCTCCTTGATGTGTAACGAATTTAACATCAATATTTTTGAATACTCTAGTGTCTTCTTCATCTGTGTCTTGCTCGTTTTCATCAGAATTCTGAATTAACGAACGTAAAAGCAGTTGATGTTTTGATGGTTTTTCGAATAATAATTCTTTTTCGAAAACATCTTTCAAAATTTCAACATTTCTATTTTCGCAAAAAACCAAAGGAAAAAACAACCAAATATTTTCCGTTCCAACTTGTCCGTCTTCTCTGTGATATCCCATAAATGTTTTGTCTTTCCATTTATCGATATTTGGAGGAGTCCATGACGTTGTAGCTGTTTTCTTTTCGACTTTAGAACTTTGATGTTTTACATTTTCAGTCGTAATAACTTCACCTTTTTTTATGTTGCAAACGGCTTTTCCGACAGTAATACCATACATCGTAATCGTGTCATTTTCTACAAAATCTATTGCAGCAAACTTGTGTTTCGCATTCGTATCTTTCTGAATTTCATATTCAGCATTATCAACGACCACAATTTCATTTACTTTTAGGTCAACTAATGCAACAATTACATTATCCGTTGGATTAACTTTTATAGCTTTTTTCTGCATTTTTTTCTCTTAAATCGTTTGGTTGCTATATATTTCATAAGATTTTTCAATTCCATATTCATCAATTAGCCGAAGAGCTTTTTCAATTTCATTTTCTAATTGATTAACCTTTGTCAAATCTTGTTCCCAGAAATTTATATTCTTCAAAACAGAATGACTTATTTGTTGATAATCATTGTTTTTCCAAATATTTCTGAACTCACTTATAATCGCTTCGTCATCATTTATAGGTAATTCTTCATTGTTCCAATCACCTTTGTAAAAACGAATTAAACAAGCCAAAGAAAATGTAATTCCTTTCGGAATTTGATTGAATTTCTCTACATAATCTAATAAACTTGGAAGAACACGAACTTTGAATTTAGAGATAGAATTTAACGCTATACTCGATAAATAGTGCTTGATAAAAGGATTTCTAAATCGATCTAAAACATCTTCTGTATATTCTTTTAATTGTTCTTCTGGTAAATCAAGGATAGGAATGATTTCATTATAAATAATATTTTTAATAAAATCTCCAGCTACTTTGTTATCGATTGCATCACGAACAGTTTCTATACCTAACATAATAGAAAAAGGAACCATTGAAGTGTGAGCGCCATTTAAAATTCGAACTTTAGAAGTACGATAAGGTGCTATATTTTTGACAAGCAAAATCTGTTCATTTGCTTTACTAAAAGGAATTTTTTCTTCCAATTTTTCATCGCCTTCAATTGCCCAAAATAAGAACGCTTCTGAAACGACAATCAATTCATCTTCATAATCTAACTGATTTGTGTAGCTTTCTAAATCATCTTTTGGAAATCCAGGTACAATTCTGTCTACTAATGTATTATGAAATTTATTTGAAGTGTTAATCCAAGTAATAAATTCATTTTCTAAGTTCCATAATTTAGCGTATTCTAAAATATAATCTTTCAAAATAATGGCGTTATTCTCAATTAATTCACATGGAATAATTGTTAAACCTTTGTCAGTATCTCCATTAAAATAAAGATATCTTTCATATAAGAACGCAGTTAATTTTGCAGGAAAATTTTCGTGGGGCGCATTTTCTAATTTGTTTTCTGAAGGATCAAATACAATTCCAGATTCTGTTGTGTTAGAAAAAACAAATTCCAATTGTTCTTCTTTTGCTAATTTCAAAAAATCTTGGTATTCTTTATAAGGATTAATCGATTTTTGAATCGCAGAAATAACACGATTTTCATCAATCAATTCACCTTTTTTAATTCCTCGAATAAATAAAGTATACAGATTATCTTGTTCTTCAAAAGTATGAAATGAACTTCCAGAAGGTGTCACTTTTATGTTTGCGATTCCTGCATTAAAATTGGCATCTTTATTCAGTTTATCGATTACATAGTCTGTAAAAGCGCGCATAAAATTTCCACCTCCAAATTGAATAATTTTTATAGGAAGTTCATTTTCTTGATGATATAGTTTTTTATTTAATTTTGTTTTCAAGTTATTGAATTTAAATTGATTATTTAATCACTTTGTATTTTGGTACTAATATTTTCATGACAATCCATGCTGTTAAATAAGCAACCCCACAAATTGTAAAAATGATCATATAACCTTTGTTGATTCCATCAACTATAATTGCTCCTGATTTTTCTAAATCTGAAAGTAAATTTTCTGGTAATCTTTCGTTGATGTATTGAGGATATTTTTCTAATAATGGAGTACCATCGATAGTTGTCCAGTTTTTGTGTGAATAATCAAACAAAACTCCTGATGATTTATTGATCAAAAAAGAACCAATTCCACCAGCCATACCACCGATTCCAACTATTGTAGCAATAGCACTTTTAGGAAACATATCACCAACTGTAGAGAAAATATTTGCAGACCAAGCTTGATGAGCTGCTCCAGCAATACCGATGATAATTACGGGAATCCAAAAAGAGGTTGCACCAAGAGGTTGAGCTAATAATGCCAATAATGGAAAGAAAGCAAAAATTAACATTGCGCGCATTCTTCCCGAATATGGATTCATGTTTAATTTATCGACAAAATATTTTGGTAACCATCCCCCAATAATAGAAAGTAATGTGATGATGTAAAGTACAAACAAAGGTAAGGCACTTTGTGTGCTATCCATCTTGTAGACTGAACTTAAGTAAGCTGGAGTCCAAAAAAGGTAGAACCACCAAACACCGTCTGTCATAAATTTTCCGAAGATAAAAGCCCACGTTTGTTTGTATTTAAAACATTCAGAAAAAGTTAGTTTTCTTCCTTCTGTAGATGTTTCTGTATTTTCTTCTATATCTTGTTGAATATACTCTAATTCAGCGCTATTAACTTTTGGATGTTTGTGTGGTACTTGGTATAAATAAATCCAAAATCCCATCCAAATAAATCCTAATGCTCCGATGATGATAAAAGCCATTTCCCAACCCATCGATTTTGCAATAAATGGAATTGTAAGAGGAGCAGCTAATGCTCCTACAGTAGCACCAGCATTGAAAATACTTGTTGCAAACGCACGGTCTTTTTTCGGAAAATACTCGGCTGTTGCTTTGATTGCTCCTGGAAAATTACCAGCTTCACCGATTGCTAAAATTAATCGAGCAAAAATAAATAAGCTAACACTTGTTGAAATAATTAATGAGGTGTCACTTACTTTTTCTAAGATTTCTTTTGCTCCAGCAAATCCAACAAACCAATTATCTGTAATATACCCTGCTGTTGCAATTCCACAAAAAGCGTGTAAACATGCTCCAATTGACCAAATTGCAATAGCGTATAAGAAACCTTTTTTAGTTCCCATTTTGTCAATAAATCGGCCAGCAAATAACATACTTACAGCATAAAATATTGAAAAAAGTGCGGTAATATTTCCGTAGTCATTATTATTCCAGTGAAACTCTGGAACTAAGTAATCTTTCCAAGTTAATGATAAAACTTGACGATCTAAGTAATTTATGGTTGTGGCAACAAATAGTAAACTGCAAATAGTCCATCTAAAATTACTTGGTTTAATGGAAGTTTCGTTCTTCATTTAGTGTGTTTTTGTGATTTATTATTTTTGACTTCTTCCTTTAAATCATATATTTTTTAATTCTTTATAAATTTGTATTGATTCTCCAACTGTTCGTTCAATTTGAGAGTAATCATATTCATTTGATGAATTTTTTGTGAACAATTGTGATCCAATTCCAACACAATAAGCGCCAGCATTTATCCAGCTTGTTATGCTTTCTTTTGTAGGCATAACACCTCCGCTTGGCATAATATTCGTCCAAGGCATTGGTCCATTTATAGCTTTGATAAAATCTGGTCCTCCAACTTGTGTTGCAGGAAATATTTTAACGATTTCTGCTCCTAATTCTTCTGCTAAAGAAATTTCCGAAACAGATCCACAACCAGGCATCCAAGCTACTTTTCTTCGGTTACAAACTTTTGCTACTTCAGGATTTAAAGAAGGGGCAACAATAAAGTTTGCTCCAAATTGAAGATATAATACTGCTGTTGGTGCGTCTAAAACAGAGCCTATTCCTAAGATTAATTCGGGTAATTCTTTTGCCGCATATTTATTTAATTCAGAAAAAACTTCGTGCGCAAAATCGCCTCTGTTTGTAAATTCAAATAATCTTGCGCCACCATCGTAACAAGCTTTTATAATTTTTTTAGAAATTTCGATGTCTTGATGGTAAAAAACAGGAACAATTCCAGTTTCTTTTGCTTTTAAAGCGACTTCTATTCTTGTAAATCGTGCCATTTTTATCTTTTTATTCTTCCTCCAAAATTTCCATTAACTAACTCTAAAATATCATCAACAGAAGCTAAATTTGTGTCACCTAAAATAGTATGTTTCATTGCGCAAGCTGCGTTTGCAAAATTTAAAGCAAATTGATCATCGTGATTAATCAAACCATAAATCAAACCTGCAGCAAATGCATCGCCAGTTCCAATTCTATCAACGACATGGTTGATATGAATTTCTTCTGTTTCTAAATATTCATTATTAATCCAAGCTCTACCTTGTGTTGCTTGCGAACTTGCATTAATTCCAATTCTAACTTTATCAAATACTTTTTGAATTGACGGAATTTCTTTCATCAATGTTTTAGATGCTTCAGTAAATCCATTCTTATCCGTTGAGAAATTTGTTTCTAAAATTTCATTGATTTCATTCACTCCACCAATAAAAATGGTTGAATATCCGATTAATTCTTTCAAAATATCTTGTCCTTTCTTCCCGTAATTCCATAAATTACTTCTATAAGCAGGATCAGTTGTGATATGAATACCTTTGAAATAAGCGAATTGTAAACCTTGCTTCAACGTTTCGTAAGCAGATTCTGAAATTCCAGGTGTAATTCCTGTCCAATGGAAAAAGTTGCAATTTTCTAAGGCTTTATTCCAATCAACTTCGTTTGGTTTTATATTTGAAAAAGAACCATTTAATCGGTTATAAGCGATACGACTTGGTCTGACATCAGAACCAACTTCTAAAAAATATAATCCAAGTGGATGTTCATTTTTTTTAATAAATGAAACATCAATTCCTAGACTTTTCATGTAGGAAATAGCTGCATCTCCAACAAAATCATTCGAAACATTTGAGACGTGTTGCGTTTTACAACCAAAAGTAGACAAAGAAGCTGCAACATTCATTTCTGTTCCACCAAAAAAGAATTCTACTTCTTTACTTTGTTGCAAAGTTTTATGATTTGATGGAGAAATTCTCATTAAAACTTCTCCAAAAGTCAAAATATTATTGCTCATAAATAAATCTAAAAATCAAAATATTCTTTTGCATTGTAATAACAGATATCTGATATTGTTTTTCCAACTAATTCAATATCATTTGGTAATTCGCCATTTGCCATTTCTTCTCCGAATAAATTACAGATTACTCGTCTGAA
Source organism: Empedobacter sp. R132-2 (assembly GCF_030324375.1). Lineage (NCBI taxonomy): Bacteria > Pseudomonadati > Bacteroidota > Flavobacteriia > Flavobacteriales > Weeksellaceae > Empedobacter > Empedobacter sp. R132-2. Next base: position 3,951 of record NZ_JACAGG010000014.1, on the reverse strand, counting down.
ATACTCATGCCTAGGGAAAGATAAGAAACTTCTTGAATCTGTTAACATTCCAATAAAGCAACTTATTAACCCCATATTAGATAGGGCATTTAGTTGTTTGATGATTCCATCTTTTTGATCTAAAAACCACCAACTCGAACCAAATTGCACTTTTCCTTTTACGCTTCCATCATTGAAATTTCCAATCATTGTTGCGAAAATTTCGTTATCAGCTGGATTCAAATTATAGATGATTGTCTTTGTTAATTTATCATTTCCGTCAAGTCTATTTAAGAATTTAGAAAGATTAGCCGCTTGTTTAAAATCTCCGATAGAATCCCAACCTGTATCAGGACCTAAAATACGATGCATACGAGCATTGTTATTGCGAAGTGCGCCTAAATGATATTGTTGAATCCATCCAAATTGGTGATATGTTTCCCCTAAAAATAGAAGTAGGGCAGTTTTGAATTGCTCGATTTGAGTATGATTTAACGGTTGATTATTTCTTTTTGATTCGAAAATTGTATTAATTTCAATATCAGTAAATTCTACGTAAGAAATATTATTCAAACCATGATCACAAATTTTGCAACCGATTGCATTAAACGCTTCAATTCGATTATATAACGCATCTTTCAAGTTTTGGAACGAATTAATTTCGAAACCAACAACTTCAGAAAGTTTATTGATGTAAGAATTGTAATCCTGATTTTCAATTAGAATCGCTTTATCTGGTCGAAAAGCTGTACTAACTTTTGTCTTGAAATTGCTTTTATTTAACGTTATATGATATTCTAACGTATCTGTCGGATCTTCAGTTGTGCAAACCGTTTCAGCATTTACTAAACTTAATAAACCTTGACAAGATTTATCTGCTTGTTGTAATTGAGCGGAAGTATTCTCGAAAATTTCTTTTGCGTTATTTTCGTTCAATAATTCATCGATTCCAAAATATCGTTTTAATTCTAAATGAGTCCAGTGAAATAAAGGATTTCGAAGCGTATGAGGAACAGTTTTCGCCCACGCTTCAAATTTTTCTAAATCAGAAGCATTTCCTGTGATGCAATTTTCGTTAATTCCTAACGTTCGCATTGCACGCCATTTGTAATGATCTCCAGCAATCCAAACTTTCGAAATATTTTCAAAAACTCTATTTTCTGCAATATCTTTTGGCGATAAATGATTGTGATAATCTATAATAGGAAGTTTTTCAGCATAGTTGAAATACAATTCCTCGGCATATTTATTTTGTAATAAAAATGTATCAGTTATAAATGATTTCATATAATATTTAAATTTTACTCGTTTGATGGTTTACCTATTGTTGCTAAAATTCCTCCATCGACATAAATGATTTGTCCATTAACAAAATTACTCGCTTCCGAAGCTAAGAAAACCGCTGTTCCAGCTAAATCTTCGGGATTTCCCCAACGACCAGTCGGCGTTCTGTTGATAATAAATTCGTTGAAAGGATTTCCGTCCACACGAATCGGCTCTGTTTGTGAAGTTGCAAAATAACCAGGTCCGATTCCGTTTACTTGAATGTTATGTTTTGCCCATTCTGTAGCTAAGTTGCGCGTTAACATTTTCAATCCACCTTTTGCCGAAGAGTAGGCAGAAACATTGTCTCGTCCCAATTCGCTCATCATCGAACAAATATTAATTATTTTTCCAGTTTTACGCTCAATCATTCCTTTTGCAACCAATTGCGACATGATGAAAGGACCAACTAAATCGACATCGATAACTTTTCTGAAATCTTCGACATCCATATCTACCGCAAGAACACGTTTGATAATTCCAGCATTATTCACAAGAATATCAATTTGACCATGATTCTTTTCGATCAATTCAACTTGTTTTTTTGCTTGTGGTTGATCAGTTACATCAAAAATATATCCTGTTACAGTAAATCCTTTACTTTTATAATATTGTAAAGCTTCTTCAAGTTTTGAAGGAGTTGTACTTGTAATAACTAACTCAGCACCAGCTTGTGCCAATCCTTCTGCCATTGCTAATCCTAAACCATGTGTTCCACCTGTGATTAAAGCTATTTTTCCTGATAAATCAAATAAATTCATAATTCTATTATTTTAATTCATCCGTATTTACACCATCCATATCGCTGTAATCCATATTTTCACCAGCCATTCCCCAAATAAAAGTATAATTTGAAGTACCTACACCCGAGTGAATAGACCATTCTGGTGAAATAACTGCTTGATTGTTTTGTAAGAAAATGTGACGCGTTTCATTTGGTTGTCCCATAAAGTGGCTAATTGATTGTCCTTGTTCTAAATCAAAATAAAAATATGCTTCCATTCGTCTTTCATGTGTATGAGCTGGCATTGTATTCCATACACTACCAGGATGTAATTCGGTCATACCCATTTGTAATTGACAAGTTTCTAAAACACTATTTACAATAAGTTTATTAATTGTTCTTTTGTTTGCATATTTAGAATCGCCTAACTCAACAATTTCAGCTTCATTTTTTGTAATCTTCTTAGTTGGATACGAATGATGAGCAGGAGCAGAGTTGATATAAAACAAAGGTTGTTCGTTATTTAGTTTATCAAAAACGATTTCTTTATTTCCTTTACCAATATATAAAGCTTCTTTGTTGTTCAATTCGTATTCAGTTCCATCAACAGTTACTTTTCCTTTTCCACCAACATTTATAATTCCTAATTCTCTTCTCTCTAAAAAAAAATCTGCTTTAAGATCTGTTGTTGGTTCCAAAGTTATTGCATGATTAGCTGGGTAAATACCACCAATAATCAAGCGATCATACATCGAATAGACTAACTTCACCTGATCTTCTATAAATATATCAGGAATTAAAAAATGTTCTCTTAGTTCTTCAGTTGTATATTTTTTAACATCATTAGGATGATGTGCATATCTAAATTCAGAATTTATCATAATAGTTATTTATTAAAATTAATGTAATCGATTACATTTTAAATTTAAAAAAATACATCGAGATGATGTTTTGTAAAAGTATTAAAAAGTTTTTTAATAATGTACATAAAACACTATAAAAATTTCTTTTCAAAAGATGATGAATGTAGTTGTTTGGAAATAAATTTATTCGTAAATATTTTTAACAATACTCTTTGTTGAAATATTGAATATGACAACAAAGAGAGAAAAAAATAAGTTACATTTTTGTAAATTATATTTTGGTTATTAAACCTTTTAATATTTTGTTTAGTTTTCTATTATTAAGAGTAGATACTAAAACTTAAAATTCAGAAAGTCGAATGATTTGTTTCAGAAAAAATTTTTATAATAATAAATGTTAAATATTCAAAAAACTGTTTTAAATCATGTATCTTTAACTTAATTAACTAATTAATATGGATTATGAGACGAGTTTTATTTCTATTTCTCGATCATTTCTCATCTACTTACCTTTTATTGTTTTGCTTTTTTTGTTCAATTTATATTAATGCGCATAATGTTGAAATAAAAGAAAGAGATGATTCTATTCCAACAATTTCTAAAGGTTTAGTCACAATAAAAGAAAATACTACTTTTTACATTTCTAAAAATACAATTATATCTAATTTTGAAATTAAAGATTCTATTAACCATGAAAAAAATATAAAACAAAGAAAATCAAAAGAAAAAATCAAAAGAAAAAATACAAATAACTCAAAGCTTAAAAAAAGCAGAAATAATTCGTATGATTTATCTACACTAACAAATAAAAAAATATATTATTTACCGTATAAAGAATCAACATTTTTCATTAGTAGTAAATCAATTCTTTTAGCACTTTATCCTATCAATTCTTATAATATAATTATTTTTTAACCCGTTGTGCATTTTGATTAATAAAGAATAAAGTTGTTCATTTGATTGAAAATCAGTAAATTGTTTTAATTACAAAACATTTACAATGAACAACTTACTTGCAAATTACGAAAGAATATTGGAAGTTCTTCGAAAAATATCAACAGA